>NZ_WTKX01000048.1:0-13124 GCF_011378755.1 Pseudoalteromonas sp. Z1A2
TTTTCTCATGGCTATCTCCTAATTGAAATTAAGAAATAGCTTAATCGGTTTGACGAATTACTGGCAGGTGCACTTTGCTAGACGCTTACACCTAAACCGAAAGAAATATCCGAACTGTCTTCACTAGAAAAATGAAGCGCACCAACAGTTGAATACTCCATCACCTTGAGTAAATCTGATATGGAAGGATAAGGAATGTTATGTATTCTAGATAATACCTTTTTACCCCATGAGTCCGGTAAAATATCATCAATGAATCCTGGGGCGGATTTATCACAATATAACTTAAAAACATTTGATGTCAGATGTAAGGTAGATGGATCTATAGGGTGTTTAACCTTTGAGAGATAATCCTTGTGGTACGCAAATTCAACACTATCTACTTGCTTTCTAGTGTTCTCTATTACCCCTGCAATACCACAACGGATAATGTCACCGGATAGTAGTTTGAATCGAACTTTGAATATGTTACTTACCACGTTGTAACCTTATCAATAATATTGAGTTCAAGTTCATTGTTGAGAAATAATTCTTCGAGGTATTTCTTACGGCCAAGAATAGTTAGTACCTTGCAGACTGTTCCCCACGCAACCCCTTCTTTTCCAGCTTCAAGGTTTTGAATCGTAGTGAGGCCAACACCTACTCTAGCGGCAAAGGTCTTTTGGGTATCATTGGGGAATTTTCTTTTTCGGAGGGTTTGTATTTCCTTCCCTTTTTTTAAAAACCAATCATTATCCATAAGCCTTACCAATTAAAACACCTATTATAGAAGGTATTATATATCATTAATTCAATTAACACCTGTTATTTCAGGTATTAATTTTTGATTGTAATTAATGTTTTTAATAATTAAAGCTACCAAACATCTTGAATTATAGTGCCTCTCAAAAATTCATGCGCATTAAAATTTATTCCAGTCTGTTAATGATCCTATAGGCAGCGGGGGACTTATTACACTTTAAGCCCTATATTCCTGTTAAGGGGTTAATTCATTTTTATTATCATACATCAATAAATTGTATAAAAAACAGGCTTAATAGTAATTTCGAGGGGATGGGAACAAAACCCCATTCAGCTGGAATTAGAAATGCCTTTAGGCAAGGCATTGATTGAAGAGAATGGTTATTCCCTTCTCAAAATCAATAAAGCAACATAAAGCATTTCTAAACCAGCCCTTGTTAACACCGGTCTAATACCGCCACTATTTGCCGAATTTACCAATAAACAGATCTTTCCCTATCAGAAATTAATCCCCTCAAATGATCTTGCTTAGTAGAATTTTTTGGATAAAAGATGTTCGACAAACAGGCAAAATTGCATTTGAAAACCATTAAACAGATAAGTTGAATTTAGTAAATCACCATATATAAGCAAGACAGGAATTTATAAAAATATATTGTGTACGGTCACATTAAATAATCCGTATCATTATTTATAAATACGGCTCCTGGTCATTAGCTCACGGCTGGCGCATTTTAATCCCAGGTTCTAACAGGGTTGAACGATAATCATCGTCTAGCCCTGCCATTTTCTTTTTCCTCGCCATACTTGCTGATTTAGTTGTATCTCGCTTAAATAACGCCATGGCTATTTTTCTCATGACGTTAAACACAAGCGGTCCTTGCTTCTTACGTATTCTCGATTCATCTTCCCTAAAATTCATATCCAACATCCAATGCATACTTTCAACCTGCCAGTGGCTACGTACCGCATTGAGCGATTGCTCTGCATCTAGTGCCAACGAACTAATATACCAACGGGTTTCTATAGTGTCTGTACCCGCCGATTTATCGTGAACTTGTGCGGTGACTTGAATAACACTCTTTAAACCATACCATTGGTAAGTTTTGCCTAACCAACTTTTATCAATAAGTAATTGCTGACAAGTTCTTGTTTCAATGCGCCCATGCCCTGAGCTGATTTCGGCATGTTTATCATAGTTACTCTTGGTTAATCCTTCGCGCTCATTCTTATGCCACCAAGCTTATAATTCAATCTGCATACCCGAGTGGTTGCCCTTTAGCGCCAGAATATAATCCGCTTTCTGCTTAATTATTTGTTTAGCAATTTCTTGTTGGCACCCCATTGCATCAAGCGTGATAATACTATTTTCAATATCCAACAGGGTAAGTAATTCAGGAATTGCGGTGATTTCATTTGTTTTGCTATCAACGGCTGTTTGCCCTAACACTAATTGGTGTTGGCAGCTCCATGCGCTGACGGTATGTAAGGCACTTTTTCTATCTTTGGTTGTAAATGAACGACGTGCTGTTTTTCCATCAATGGCAATGATATCAGCACCAGTGGTTTCAATAAGTGATGATATCCAAGATTGAAATGAATGCTCTATTTCATCTGATTTTAACCGACAAATGACACGGGCAATGGTGTCGTGTCTTGGGATACCCTCTTTGAAAGCGCCATATTTTTTTAACCAATCAAGTTTTAGATGCCCAAAATCTTCAATATCCTCCCATCCTTCTGCGCCGGAGAGTACAGCACTAATGGCTAAGAGGAGAATATCGATAAGTTCATGCTTTTTACAGCGTTCAATGCGAGGATCGGTAATTGAATCAAAGTGTTTCAGAAAAGTAGCGCTCATATTAAGTGACCAAGGTGATTATAATGCCTTGATCTGATCGCTACTTGTTCTAGAAGTTCAATTTATAATGATCTTGCCGTGGATTGTCCTGTATAAACTACTTAATTTGATTGACTTGAGTGGGTTTCTTGACTACCATGTTTTTAAAATTTTGATGTTAGAGTAAAAATGAAAAATACTTGGATTAGTTTGTTAGTAGTACTATCGATTGCATTGCAGTCGTTTGCTTCTGTGGCTAATTCAAATGAAAGTCATCAGATTGACTCTCTACATATTCAAACAGAACATTCCCATGATAGTGATGATATTGAACTTTTCGATGAATCATCTGACACTGAACATAATATTAAAGATTGCCATCATTGTGGTCACTGTCAAGGCACTCACACACAGTGGGTTGCCAGTAATAAATCTACACTACAGACCCCTAAACTTATTATTACAAATCAATATTTTTATGCTGTTCATGTAGATAAAATATTCACTGAAGAACCTATACGCCCCCCAATCGTTTAATTTAGTTTTAAAGCTATATTCGTAACAAATTTATTCTTAACTAGCGCTTAATGTAGCCTAGTTGGTTTAGTTGCGGCATTTTATTATTAAATTAAGAGATTATTATGAAATTTTTCTCAGCAAAATCTACTGGAATCGCATTATTTATCGGCTTTTCAGCAAGTTTATCTGTTAGTAGCTTCGCTTTTGCTAAGCCAACGCTATCGAGTGACTGGCTCGATCGGCAAATCAATAAACACCCTGATATTGTCTCAGCACGTGAACTCATGAATGCTGAATTTTCCAAAGCACAGGGCAGTAAGTTACCACTTTACAACCCAGAACTATCGACAGGTTACGAGCGTGAAGGTGACGGAAATAATTACAATATTGGTATTAGCCAAACGATTGACTTGTGGGATAAGCAGGCTGTTAATGCTGCTATCGGCGATAAAATATTAACGGCGGCCAGTAAACAATTCACTTATGCGATAGAGCAGAAAAAAGCACAAGCCTTAAAAGCACTTATTAATTGGCAACTTGCCATGGATAAGTCGTCACTTGCTTTTGAACAAGAGCAACAGTTAGAAACCTTGCTTAAAATTGTAACTAAAAGGCAGAAAGCTGGCGATCTTGGTCAGGTTGATGCTGAGTTAACTTTCTTGAATTTGTCGCAAATGCTTAATAAAACGGCCCAAATACAAGCACAGTTAACACAAGCTCAAGCCAAGGTTAATGAGTTGTTGCCTGATTGGCGTCCTGATACACAAGCATATCCAGAGCAGGGCTTAGGCGTTACAAACTTTCAAGTAGCTGAGCAGTGGTTAACGCAGCACCCGCAAGTATTAGCCTCTCAAGCACTGTGGCAAATGCAAAAAAGTAAAGCTCAATATGCCATGCTTGAAACCAAAGCCGATCCTACCATTGGAATTAGTACCGGAAAAAATGATGTCGATAATGTTGTCGGAGTTACTTTTTCTATGCCGTTAAATATTCGTAATGATTACCAAGCTAATGCCAAAGCACAAAACCAACAAGCTATCGCCGCAGAAGCAAATTTTCGTTCAGTAATGCGTAAGCAAAAGTATTTGATACAGGCAAGTACTGCCTCACTAATCTCTAATAAAAAATACCTTGGCCGTTGGCAACAGTTAATGCAAGGACGCGGCGAACACAGCGCGCAGTTATTGCAAAAACAATGGCAAGTAGGTGATTTAAATACCTCGGATTATTTATTGGCATTACAACAAAGAGCGGAAGGTTTATACGCGGGCATTGAATTACAAGCCCAGTTCAAAATAAGCGAAGTGCAATGGCTACTCGATGTAGGCCAATTAAATGCGGCAACTAAGCTATTAAACTAAACCTATTATATCACTTTACGCGGCTTGATGAGCGTGAATTGTTACAGAATTTGGAATTAAAAATGAAAAATAAAATAACTGATAAAACATCTCATAAAATAGTGAAAAAAATAAAACTCATTACCCTAAGTAGTTTATTTACTGGCTTAGCTGTCGTGTCAACTACGGCATTATCATATAACGATGCCGCTCTAGAAAAAACGCCAGCAGTAGAGCAATCCATCGTATTAAAAACTGACCATGATCATGACTCTGAAAGTGAAGAAGTGCATGACGAAAGTGGTCATGAACATGGTAGTGATGAAAGCAAAGACGACCATGCTGCGGAGGAGAAATCTGATGACGGTCATGACCATGGTAGTGAAACAGCGAGTAAAGAAACAGCTGAAGAAGAACATGAAGAAGGCATAAGTTTTAGTCCAGAAAAAATGGCACTCGCCAATATCAAAGTGACTAACTTAAAGCCGGCAATTTTTGCTAAAAGTATCTATGCACCAGGAGAAATAAAAGCGAACGGTTATACCAGTTACATTGTCTCTTCACGTACTGAATCGGTAGTGATCAGTCGTCATGCTATTTTAGGTGAACATGTGACTAAGGGTCAGTCTTTAGTTACCTTATTTAGTGAATCAATGGCCGAAGCACAAGCACAATATCGTGTTGCTTACAGTGAGTGGCAACGAGCTAAAAAATTGGGCCTTGGCACCGTCAGTGAAAGCCGCCTATTAGCCAGTGAAACAGATTACATTTCAGCTTATGGTCGATTAACTGCCTTTGGTTTAACCAAAGCAGCCATTAAAGATATTGTAAAAAACAACTCATCAAATCTTGGTGAATATACCTTAGTCGCTCAGCGCTCTGGTGTGGTTTTAAGTGATGATTTCTCTCAAGGACAACGTGTGCCTGCCGGTGAAAAAATCATGGTATTGGCTGATGAAAAAGACTTATGGGTTGAAGCGCGTGTTTCGCCAAATAAAAAATTAAGTCTTCCTATTGGCACCATTGCAAAAGTTGAGTTTGCCGGGCAAGTGCATGTTGCCAAGGTCATTCAAGAAGCACATACCATTGATCCAAGTACGCGTACCCGAATCGTTAGACTGTCGGTTGAAAATACTGATGACAGTTTGCATTCAGGCATGTTTGTTAATGTAAATTTTCAGTTTGATACGCAAAGCCCTGTAATAGCAGTACCAGAAACAGCATTAATGCGTGGTGCCGATGGTGATTGGACGGTATTTGTTGAAGACCATCCTGGTGAATTTAAAGCCGTTGAAGTTGAATTAGGTCAGCCATTAGGCAATTACCGTCAAATTATCGGTATTGAGCCTAATACCCGTTTGGTAACAAAAGGTGCCTTTTTTGTTGCGTCAGAAATAGCAAAAGGCGGATTTGATCCGCACGGCCACTAGGGGAATAAGATTATGTTTAATAAAATAATTGATTGGTCGATCAATAATCGACTCTTAGTAATTATCGCCCTAATTGCTACTATGGCAGGCTCTGTTATGGTGATCCCAAAACTAAATTTAGATGCTTTTCCTGATGTAACCAATGTTCAGGTAGCGGTTAATACTGAAGCACCGGGCTTAGCCGCTGAAGAAGTAGAGCAGTTAATAACCTATCCCATTGAAGCAGTAATGTATGCGTTGCCTGATGTAGAGCAAGTACGCTCTATTTCAAAAACGGGTTTATCGGGTGTTACTGTTGTCTTTAAAGAAGGCACAGACATCTACTTTGCTCGCCAGTTAGTATTTGAGCGTTTACAAGCGGCAAAAGAGTTAATTCCGCAAGGCGTGGGCACACCAGAAATGGGACCTAACACCTCAGGTTTGGGTCAAGTTTTTCAGTATTTGTTAATTGCAGATAAAGATTCTGGTTATGATTCTATGACCTTAAGGAGCTTGAACGATTGGATAGTAAAGTTATTGGTTATGCCGGTAGATGGTGTTACCGACGTCTTATCTTTTGGCGGCAACGTCAGACAGTATCAAGTCAACATTGAGCCAAGTAAATTATTATCATATGAGTTAACGCAAGACGATATTGTTACTGCACTCGATAACAACAATGCCAATGTTGGCGGTTGGTACATGAACCGTGGACAAGAGCAATTAGTTATTCGTGGCACAGGTTGGTTTAATAGTGGCGAAGCAGGTTTAGCTGATATTAGACAAGTACCGGTTAAAACGGTTGATGGTACTGTGGTGACTATCGAAGATGTAGCCAAGGTTTCGCTGGGTAGTGAAATACGCCAAGGCGCAGTTACTATGACGCGCAGAGATGCACAGGGTAACATTGAAAACTTAGGTGAAGTGGTTTCAGGTATCGTATTGAAACGTATGGGCGCAAATACTAAAGTGACAATCGACGGTATAAGTGCACGTATTCCAATGATCAACCAAGCACTACCTGAAGGCGTACGTTTTGAACCTTTCTACGATCAGGCAGATTTAATTACTAAAGCAGTTGATACTGTAGTGCAAGCATTAGCGCTGGCATTTATATTTATCGCTATCGTACTTGCTCTGTTTTTAATGAACTTACGCGCAACCTTTTTAGTGTTAATTTCAATTCCTATTTCAATCGCTATCGCCTTAATGGTGATGTCTTGGATAGGTTTATCGGCAAACTTAATGTCGTTAGGTGGTATCGCTGTTGCTATTGGTATGTTGGTTGATGGCTCTGTTGTGATGGTTGAAAACATGTTCAAACACCTTAATAGACCTGATTCAACACATTACAAAAATGCGCAAGCGAGAACGTTAGGCACAGATGCTGATCCCCACGATGTAGAACATGATAAAGAAGGCATTCCTCTACGATTAAAAGAAGCAGGAAAAGAAGTTGCACGCCCGGTATTTTTTGCTGCCTCTATTATTTTAGTGGTATTTACACCGTTATTTAGCTTTGAAGGAGTGGAAGCTAAATTGTTCCAGCCGATGGCTATCAGTATTATTTTAGCGGTTATTTCGGCTATTTTTGTGGCACTGTTTGTGGTTCCAGCCTTAGCAACCTTTATGTTTAATAAAGGCGTTAAAGAAAGAGAAAGTTTTGTCTTAAAACCATTAGATAAGCTTTATCGAAAAGGCCTCAAAGCCGCGATGAAACACACGAAAGTAGTTATTATTGCTTCATTATTGTTACTTGTGGGTGCAGCATCTTTAATACCTCAAATAGGGACTGAATTTGTACCAGAATTAGAAGAGGGTACCATTAACCTAAGAGCAACATTAGCGCCATCAGCAAGTTTAGAAACAGCCTTGTCGGTTGCTCCAATTCTTGAAGAAAAGTTAATGGAGTTCCCCGAAGTTGAATATACCCTAAGTCGAATTGGACGTGCTGAAATCGGCGGTGATCCTGAACCAGTTAATAACATCGAAATTTACATTGGCTTAAAACCTGTTTCAGAATGGACAAGTGCCAAAAATCGCGTTGAATTACAAGGTTTAATGGAAGAGAAACTTGAGCAATTCCCAGGGTTATTACTTAACTTTTCACAGCCCATAGCGACTCGTGTAGATGAATTACTATCAGGAGTTAAAGCGCAACTTGCCATTAAATTGTTTGGACCAGAATTAGATATGTTGGCGAGCAAAGGTCAAGAAATTGAAGCGGCAATCAAACAAATTGATGGCGCAAGAGATGTAGCCTTAGAGCAAATCGCTGGTGAAGCACAGTTAGTGATTAAACCGAAAAGACAGCAATTGTCACGTTTTGGTTTGTCAGTTGGCGATGTCATGGAAGTGGTTAAAAACGGTATCGGTGGCGTTAGCGCTGGCCAAATAATCAATGGCAATGAACGTTATGATATTTATGTTCGCATTGAAGAAAAATACCGTGATAACCAAGAAGCTATTGCAGATCTGAGAATACAATCACCTACGGGTGCTTGGGTACGTTTAGGCGATATTGCTACCGTCAGTTTTGAATCTGGCCCACCACAAGTGCGACGTGATGATGTACAGCGACGCGTGGTAATTCAAGCCAATGTTCAAGGTCGAGACATGGGAAGTGTTGTTAGCGACATTCGTGCAGTTATTGATAGCAAAGTAGATTTACCTGCAGGTTATTCTGTAGTGATTGGTGGTCAATTTGAAAACCAACAACGTGCGCAGCAGCGACTATCAGTGGTAGTGCCTCTATCATTGGCACTAATTGCCTTGCTACTTTATTTCGCCTTTGGCTCTGTTGGTCAAGCGATGCTTATTTTAGTGAATGTACCCTTGGCCGTTATAGGTGGTATTTTCTCACTGTATATTTCAGGTCAATACTTGTCAGTGCCAAGTTCAGTCGGCTTTATCACTTTGTTTGGTGTCGCCGTGCTTAATGGTGTAGTCATGGTAGAAAGCATTAACCAGCTGGTAAAAGATGGTATAGACACCTCAAAAGCTGTTTTTGATGGGGCAGTATCTCGTTTACGTCCAGTATTAATGACCGCCATTACTTCTGCGTTAGGTTTAATTCCAATGCTGATGTCCAATGGAGTTGGCGCTGAAATTCAACGACCACTGGCGAGTGTTATTGTTGGCGGTTTGGTTACTGCAACGTTACTCACCTTGTTTGTGTTACCGGTTTTATATGCTTGGTTCTCAAAAGCCAAAATCAAAGATCTTAGAGACTAACGCGCTAGATAACTTAGTGACTTACTCATTAACTTACAAATTAATAAAGTAAGTAACTAATTTGATAGCACTATAAATCGCTACTAGCTAAGCTCTTGTCAAAAGCAGGGCTTAGCCAGTCATTTTCACTCGATGCAGAGATTCAATAGTAGGCTTTTATTAGCTTCGAATTTTTGCATCCTAAATTTAGGGAATAATGATGAAAAAGCTGTCGTTTTTCAATTATTCGCCAAACCTCCTTATTATCGCCACCGTGCTATTTATTATAGTGACGGGCAATTCTACATTTTTTGAACAAGTTAATTCGGTATACCCGTGGCAAGATAATCAAGGTTTTATTATCGCGCTGACTCTTGTGGTAATGAGTGTATTAACCATTATTGTGTCATTTTTCAGTATTATCATTCCCGTTCGAATAGTACTGAGCAGTCTTTTACTCTTATCTGCCATGGCTGGTTATTATACCGATAGCTTTGGCACCATCATTGATAATGTAATGATTCAAAACATTGCTGAAACGAATATCGATGAAGCAACTGACTTACTGTCATTTGAGTATTTTTTAACTGTTTTGTTGTTAGCCATAGTACCTATAGCTTGCCTTTTTATGGTCAAAATAGATAAATCGTCATGGACAAAAAACTGTTGGCTACAAATAAGTAATACCATCATGGCACTTGGTGTAATTACTGTTTCACTTTATATTTTTAGTGCTCAATTCACTAATTTCTTTAGAGAACACAAGCCATTAAGATTTTACTTAAATCCTATCTATCCCATTTACTCTACGGGATTTTTCCTCAAGGACGTGCTTGAACAGCAAGAAAATAACGAATTTTTAATGGTAGTAAACTCTGCCAATGATATTGATAAAGAGTCGCATAAAAAACTCTACATTGTCATTGTCGGTGAAACTGTCCATGCGGGTAATCTTTCTATAAATGGCTATAAACGAGAAACTACACCATTATTAGCTCAAAGAGATGATTTAATTAGTTTTGATAAATTCTATGCTTGTGGCACATCAACCGCGATTTCGGTCCCTTGTATGTTTTCATTCGATAACCGAGAGTCATTTGATAATAAAAAAGCACGGCGAACACAAAACGTATTAGATGTTATTTCCAAAGCCGGGGTAAGTGTCCTTTGGCGAGACAATAACTCTAGTTCAAAAGGCGTCGCAGATCGTGTCGAATACCAAAATTTCAAATCACCTGAGCTAAATTCAGTGTGCGATATAGAGTGTCGTGACATTGGTATGTTAGACGGTTTACAGGGGTATATTGATGATCAAGAAGGTAGTGTACTCATAGTGCTTCATCAAATGGGCAACCACGGCCCGGCATATTACAAACGATACCCCAAAGACTTTGAGAAGTTCACTCCTGCCTGTCAAACAAGCGAACTCTCCGCCTGTGAAACTAGCGAAATTGTTAATGCGTATGATAATGCCATTCTCTATACCGATTACTTTATCAATGAAACCATTAATTTATTAGAAGAGAACAATACCAACTTTGAAACTGCCATGTTTTATATTGGCGATCATGGTGAATCGTTAGGTAAGAACGGACTCTACTTACATGGTATGCCTTACATGCTGGCGCCTGAAGAACAGACTCATGTACCTTTAATTGCTTGGTTCGGCTCTTCATCACACGTTGATATGGAAAGTACGGTCAAACAAAGTAAAAAAGAAAGTTCTCACGATGCTTTTTCTTTTTCTTTACTACATGCGTTAAATATCAGCACAGATATGTCATTGCCTGAAAAAGCGCCATCACCACTATTTGTTATGCAAGAGGAAGAGTAAATGTCAAATAATAACCATACGCACAGCCATGCACATAACCATGACGGAAAATTAAGCATGGCAGTATTTATCAATATTTTACTTACTGTGGCCCAAGTTATCGGCGGGGTTTTATCAGGTAGTTTATCCTTGATTGCTGATGCGCTTCATAACCTCAGTGATGCAGGCGCTATCGTTATTGCGATTGTTGCGAGAAAAATTGCAAGAAAACCCGCTAATAGCCAAATGACTTTTGGTTTTAAACGGGCTGAAATTATCGGGGCATTAATCAACACTACTACCCTTATTATTCTTGGTATATATCTCATTTATGCCGCAGTTGAGAAGTACTTTAACCCTCAACCTATTGATGGTTGGATTGTTGTTTGGATTGCGACAATAGCCTTAGCGATTGATTCCATAACCGCGTGGTTGACTTATCAAGCAGGCGCGAAGAATAACTTGAATCTCAGAGCGGCATTTATTCATAATTTATCTGATGCCTTTGCTTCTGTCGTTGTCATTGTTGCGGGTAGTTTGATCATTTTATATCAATGGTATGTTGTCGATTTATTGGCAACCATACTTATCTCGGTTTATGTGGTGTACCACGGTATTATTTTAGCTAAGCAAAGTATTCGTATTTTAATGCAAGCGGTCCCCGTTGATATCGATATCGATAAGATTTGTAAGGATATCGAATCAATGGAGAATGTTGAAAAAGTAAGACACATTCATGTGTGGCAATTAGATGATAGCGAAGTGTATTTAGAAACCAGTGTTAACTTAAAAACGATGGAACAATTCCAAGATCTTAAGCCAATTAAAGATTTGCTCGCAGCTCAATACGGTATTCACCACTCGACCATAGAAGTGGTAGTAGGGAACACCTTGCAAATGGAGAATTGTTTTGAACTTGAGTAAACACCTGCTTTATTCAATGTATGCATTAACGCTTATTGCTTTTTTATTTGAAACAACAAATAGCGATATTTGGCTTCAAAATTTGTTATTCAATGCATCCAACCAAACGTGGTTAATTGATAAATATGAAGAGCCTTATCGTTTTATTTTTTACTTGTTGCCTAAATACAGCATTATTTTGTTGGCACTGTCGCTCATTGCTTTTTACGTTATCGCTTGTAGACGCAAGTACTCTAAGCACTTTCAAAAGCGATTATTAGTGGTTATTTTCTCTTTGATGTTAGTGCCGTCAGTCATCGGCGGTTTAAAAGCAACAACCAATGGTGCTTGTCCTGCGCAGCTTGAACTATATGGCGGCGATGTCCCTTATGTTAAGGCGTTTGAATTAATGCCTGAATCGTTTGAGTCAACTAAAAAGTACAAGTGCTTTCCTGCGGGTCATGCCAGCGGTGGTTTTGCCTTAATGTCATTATTCTTTTTGTTTTATCGTCCGAAATACCAATGTATTGCGATAGCGTTTGCTGTTTCTACTGGCTGGATTATGGGGAGTTATAAGATGGCGATAGGTGACCATTTTTTAAGTCACACACTAACAACGATGACGTTGTCATGGTTAATCATTTGTTTGATAGCCGCGGTAGTGTTTCGTACCTTACACTTTCCTAATTCCAAACCTAATGCTAAGAATAGCCAACAGGAGCCAATCAATGGGTACTAAGCAAAAGCCGACGGGAATAAAACGAATATACCTAGCAGCGGGGCATTCACTCAGAGCGTTTAAATGGCTGATAGCAAATGAAGCAGCGTTTAAACAAGAATTCTGGCTGTCAGTTCTTCTCGTTGTGGGCTGTTTATTCTTTCCATTTTCACTTTTTGAGTACGTGATTCTTTGGTGCGCTTTATTATTCGTATTGTTGGCAGAAATCTTCAATACCGCTATTGAGGCAGTAGTCGATAGAATTGGCGCGGAAATTCATCCGCTGTCAGGTTTAGCGAAAGACTTAGGCTCTTTGGCTGTGATGGTGAGCGTTATCATCGCAACTTTAATATGGGCTGGTGTATTTATTCAGCACTTGAGCTTATGAAGTGTAAATGTTATTAGAATGTATAATAATTCAAAAATATATTTAATCTAATACTCTATGTTAGACAATTAAGAATATTTTCAGCCATGTCCGCTATAGATCAAAAAATACAAACATTTTTAGCCAAAACACTCAAATAGTAACTTCTGCTGTAAGCGTATAGCTAACGACACCTAGCCTTGCTTAATATTCCAAGGTAGCAGTGGCTCAAGGTTACTTGGCTGCTCTGCAATATGTTGC
>NZ_WTKX01000049.1:0-12564 GCF_011378755.1 Pseudoalteromonas sp. Z1A2
CTCAAGTTAGATTTTACTGAGGTCTACTGACAGACAAAAAAGTGATCGGCTTGAATGGTATTGAGCGATCGGCATCATGGTATTACGCATGGATTGAGCTTTACGAAAAAACTAATAATGCGGGCCTAGTTTGTCGTCGGTGTGGAATTTCTAGGCCCACTCTTCGAAAGTGGTATAAGCGATACAAAGAGAAGGGACTAGACGGCCTACAGGACGTTTCTAGACGCCCGCACAGCTCCCCAAACACTAAAATTAATAATCGAATTGAAGAGTGGATTCTTAAACTCAGAAAAAATAGAAAACTTGGTGCCAGAAGAATTCAAAATGAGCTTCTTCGCGAGCATAATTTTCAGCTATCGCTTGCTTCAATTCACAAAGTGCTGACCAAACATGAGGTAAAACCAATAGTTTTTCAGCGGAAGAAAAAAGACTTCATTCGATACCAAAGACCTATTCCTGGTGACCGAGTTCAGATGGATACATGTAAAATTGCACCAGGGATTTATCAATATACTGCTGTTGATGATTGCTCTAGATATCGCGTGTTGGACGTTTTTAAGCGTAGAACGGCAGCCAATACTCTTACCTTCATCGATAAGGTAATAGAAGAAATGCCATTCCCGATACAGCGAGTTCAAACTGATCGCGGAACGGAGTTTTTTGCTGAAAAAGTACAGCTCAAATTGATGGAGCATGGCATTAAATTTCGCCCCAATAAGCCAGGCTCTCCTCACTTAAATGGCAAAGTTGAAAGGTCACAAAGAACTGATAAGGAAGAGTTTTATTCGACCGTTAATTTGGATTTGGACGAACTCAAAAATGAAACGTTACCTGAGTGGCAGCATTACTACAATTGGCAACGCGCTCACGGCTCATTCAAAGGTAAAACTCCAATGGATGTTGTATGTGAACGGCTTGAAAAAACACCGCTTTGGGAAGACGTTCACGCTAACTACGAAACTGAAAATGAACGCATTCAGTTATCGAATTATCAGCGTGATCTCCAACTACGAAAAGTGAAATGATGTCTATGAATCACACAAATTAATTTACTGGCTAGGCATCAATGCTTGATGACACTACAAATGAGTCAAGCTCTAAAGTAGTCGCCACTAAGCCAAAAGCATCTGATATTTTTGATATCCCTGCTTTTATAAGAAATCAATCTGCACCACCTAGTAAAAGCTCTTTATAGGTTTTGTAAGCAAAGAAAAAGTTGTATTGCAATATGTAAGCGCTACTCTAATATTTGCAAAGGGCGGCTCTTTTTAAGCTTTTGGGTTTGCTGAACTATATTACCCCAGATAGTGGAATAAGCACTTATTGTGCTTTTGACTTTGGCGATGAAATTATTTGAATAATCTAATTTTAAAAATGATTTTTTAGTCGTTTTGTTTTTTAACTTAGCCTGTATTTTTACTTCTTTAAGTATTTCCTTCTCAAATAGGGAAAAGTTTTTATAAAGTGCTTTAATATCAGTGTTATATATTTTATTCGAGTGGTCATAATGTTTACTCATTGGATCGTGCTCTAAAACAGAGTGATGGAGCATTTTTTTAGACTCAATTTCAGCAATTGTTGATGACCCAATTTTTTTAGTTAGCACTTCTTTCATGTGCGATTTTAAGAAGCTGCGAAGTAGTGTTGGATATGCTCCGGCAGAGCCTTTTATATTTATGTTATCTCGCGAGGCCACGACCATGTCTTTTGGCGCATGATACTTAAGTGCTCGGTTTAAACTCTCTTTACTAATGGGTTTTGAGTCGTCTTTAACCTTGCAAAATAAGTAGGTGCGGTTTATGTCTGGGTTTAATTTTAATTCTTGTTGTATCGCTTTTTTCATCTCGGGTGTGAGTTGTATTTTAAACTCTTTTTGGTTTTTCATAGCACCGCGAGTGGTATGGGTTGTTTCAGGAAACGTTAAAAATTTAGGATTATTTAAATCATTTATATACGATAGACGTAGGTTGCAAATATTTATAGGCCTTAGCCCTGTAAACATCATCAACAGAACAGCATTTATTAATGTATTATTTTTAGCTGTTTTTAGGTTTATGTATAGCTGAGAAATTAGAGATATATCAGTATATGCCTTACAAGGAATAGGCTTCGCCGTTCGAGAAGATATATAATTTTTATCTACTTCTAGGAATGGATTATCGCCGTTATTATATTTATTTTTTGCGAACACCCACAGTTTTTTCATCTGCTCGAATTGCTTAGCCACATGCGGACCACTTTTCTCTGTTAGTAGTTGGTCAAGCGTGGTTTCTATTATCTCAGGCGTAATAGTCTGAAATAACGTATTTTTACCAAATGCATTTTGAATTGCATTAAGGTAAGAGCTGTAAGTTGTTACTGTGGTTTCAGCTAACTTGCTAGGGCTATGTTTATTTATTGCCTGTAAGTTTTCTATTTGTTTACATACTACAAATTCGAATGTGTAATCAGAAGTGTTCTTTTTGTATATTTCGGCCGCTTTTAATTTCGCTGCTGAAAAACTCATATCATTAGAATCACCAAGCTTGATATTTTTTATGCCATGTTCTTTTTTAAAATGAGTAAAAAATTTAATAATGCCATCATGCTGGAAGACAATTCTTATTTGATCTTTAAGTTGATACTTTGAAAGTCTTCTTCCTTTTTCTTGCGCCAATATAATAGTCGCAAGACTGGCTAGCTCTTCCATTGACTCGTCATTGTACGGTGGCTTAAATGCATTAAATTCAGCCATGCAAAGGTCACGACTTTTAATCGTGACCTCACATGGTTTTACTGAATTTAATACTGATGTTGCCATTAATATAAAAACCTTAAAAAAGTTAAAATCATCAAATAATTGATGAGGTATCGCTCTAATAAGGCAATGATATGAAATTAATTTTTTTTACAAAAACTTTGGTAAGTCCAAATTAAACTTTTTTTAATTATTTTTTGCTTTGGCTTGGTCACTTAAATATCTCTCAACGACAGCTCTTCCTTCTTCGGTTAAGATCAAATCTTTTGCTACTCTGCCCGTATCACCAAGTGGCTGATTAATGAAGTTTACATAACTGCCTTTGTGAACTAAATGAGCTTTAATTCTATCTCTCAAGGCTTTTTTATCGTTATTTTCTTTTAGGTTTTTAGCTTGTTTACTTTGCATACCTGTAAGTCTGAGTTGTTGGCTTTCGAGTTCTTTCGCTCTTTTTAAAATACTGGCTTCATGAATTTTGAATACATTAAATTTGAGCTTTGTTGAAGTGCCAAATAGCTCTTCAGATTTATCATAATTCAAGCCGTTTGGATCGTCCTCTTTTCTGAGGTGATGAAGCGCGAGTCTGGTGAGTTCCTCTGCGTGTTTAAAATGATAGCCGTTGGCAACCATAATCGCTTTTGCGTTGGATTTAAAAAAGCTTCGGCACATTGTGCAAAATGCACCCGCAGATCCTTTCATTACAATGTTTCTTTTATCTCCTTTTACTGCATCAACAGGGGAGTAATCTTTGATGATTTTGTCCAGCGACCTTTTAGCAAATGGTTTGTTAAGATCGCGAGGCTGAAGAAATATGTGAACAGGGTTACAGTTAGGGAGCGCATTTTCCATCCAGGCTCTTTGTTCTAAAATAATGGCGCGCATGGCTTTGGTTAAGGGCAGCTTATATTCTTTTTGGTTTTTCATTTCTCCACGAACTCCGACAACAGATGCCGGAAAGGTAATTAATGTTGGGAAGTCGATACTATTGAGCCACTCCCACTTCATTTGTGGAATATTGATAGGGCGTATGCCTGTTAATATCATAAATCGAGCAGCATTTTTCTGATGCACATTAGGGGCTGCTGCGAGGTTTATCCATAATTCAGCTATCGAATCTAAGTCTGTATAAACTTGGCAAGGACGAGGGCTTTCTACACGGTCAGATACGTAAAAGTCATCGATATCAGCTGCTGGGTTTTTACCTGAGTTAAATTTGTTTTTGGCAAATCGCCATACTCTTCTAATCTGTGCAAAAAGCTCGATTGCCTGGTTATTGGACTCCGTCTTGATAATTAAATCTACAATCTTTTCTAACTCTCCAGCTGTAAGAGACTGGAATGCACGCTTAAGCGGAAAATGATGTCTAAGCTTTTTTATTCTACATTGATATGTTCTGAGCGATGAAGCTGCAAACTTGGTGGGTGCGTTGTTATGGCGCTCTATTAGGCTTTGTTCATAAGCATCAAACACTGTTTTAATATTATGATTATTTAAAATGCCATATTTCATTTGTTCAGTGAGCTTACGCGCTTTTGCTATTGTTAATTCAGGTGCTTCACCTAACTTGGTATTAGCTATGCCAGATGATTTAGGGAAAGCTGAGTAAAAAGAGACTGTTCCAGATAGGGTAAATATAAGACGAAGATTGTGTTGTGCCTCATATTTCGATAATCGCTTTGTATCTTGCTTCTTAACCTCTTGTTTTAATTTTTCTTTTTCCTCAAAAAAGATGATTTGAGAGGCCAAAATAACACAGCGATTTATGTGCTGCATAGAAAATGGCGATTTAAGTTGCTTCCATTCTAGTTTCGCTTTCGTGTATTGAGCTTTGGTAAGCGTTGATAATGATTTTTTCACTTTGATTAAACCTATATAAATAAAGGCCTTGCGGCGATTTTTATTGATTGAGATCAACAAAGCAACAGAGAAAAATAGGCATAATTCGCGGCTGTAATTTACACCCAAAAATAAAAATTTGTGTTACTAATTTGTGTTACGATTTAATGAAAAATAGCGGTTTTTTATTAAACTAGAACTGCACAAAAGTTAGCCTTCACACACCTTTGTTTTTACTTATCTTTTTGTTTTATATAAACTTTAATTTTAAAGGTTAGAAAGTGGCTTTACTCATAAATAGTAAATGCATTAACTGCGATATGTGTGACCCAGAATGCCCTAATGAGGCTATTTATATGGGCGCTAAAATATACCAAATAGATGCAAACAAATGTACAGAGTGTGTAGGGCATTATGATAAACCTACTTGCGTAAGTGTTTGCCCTATTGACTGCATAAAGCCCGATCCGAATAAGCGTGAAACTTTGGACGAACTAGCAGAAAAATTTGTGCGGGTAACTGGCAAATAACTCGTCAGGTATTTTGCTAAGCAGCTTTTAATTTAGGCTAAAAACACTACTTACATTAATTATTTAGGTTGTAGCTAAGGTCCTCTGTCATGCATTTTTAGTTTCAATCAAATCTCATTACCTTCATTAATTATCAACTATATTGTGTTACCTTAAGGCTTTATAAACTCAAGTATTAATCTAAGTTTTAGATTGCATTCTATAGGAGTCTATTTTGGATATAGGTATTAACGCTATTCAGGCTGTATCTTCAAAACGAACAATATTTATTAATGATGAGTGCCGAGTATTTGTAATTGGCGATCTTGATGGTGATTTACCTGCCTTAAAAAACGCACTTAATAACGTAAATTTTGACCCTGAAAGAGATACTTTGTTTTGCCTAGGCGATTTTGTTGATCGCGGGGATAAAACATATGACTTATTTACATACTTACAAGCCATTAGGGCATGTATGATATTAGGTAATCATGAGCATTTAATGTTGGAATCATTATTAAGTAATGATAAAGCGGCTTTTAAATTATGGACTGATAATGGTGGTAATTGGCACAAGTCGGTATCAAGTGAAAAGCTCAGTGTTATGTGCGATGAGTTACTAACTAAACCGCTTTCAATAGTACTTGAGTATCGTGGTTGTAAAATTGGGTTGTCTCATACATTTGCACAATCGTGGGATTGGGAAAATTACCCTGATGATAAATCGCTAATTGTGCAATCTTTATTGTGGGATCGCGAAGTAGTTAAACTAGATCAGGTAGTTAAAAGTCATGGAGTCGACTTTTCAATACATGGACATAACTCAACTAAAGCGCCTTTTTGGGTGGGTAATAGCTATCACATAGATACCAATTATTATGGTGGAAAGCCTACACTCTTAGAACTCTCTGATGTTATTAATAAATTAGAGAAGTAGTATAAAGTTCGTAGGTTGTTGACCTCATATAAGTTAATTTTCAGTAAAGTACTTTTTTTGCACAATACTAAAGATGCCAAGCGTGGATATGTACTTTAAGCAAATGATTAGAAAATTATAACTATATAGATATCGAATAGCTGCGGTACAAGCTTTTTTGGGGTGGTTTTTACTTTTTACAAAGATTAAATTATCCCCAGTTTGAAAAATTTAACCAGTAAAGAATGGTAGTTCTTTAATGGTTAAATTTTACTGAAGGAGCTATTTATTTTGTGTAAGTAAATATACAAGCTCCGTTGTAACCCATACGTCATTTATATTGTTCTGCTATAGCTACTTTCTCTGTCCAAGCTTCTGGCATGTTAAGTGCGCCAACCGCTTTTACCATACAGCGAATTTCTTTCCCAGACTCTTCACTGGTAATATCGTAAGTATTAGTAGCTCTGTATGTTAACGGATAACCATCAGCAAACCAATAATAACGAATATCTGTAATATCTTGTAAATTAGCTTGGCAAGTTATTGTTTCACCAACAGCTTTTTCCCCTGTAATAATTGGCTTACTGACAAATGGTTTTGGGATATTTATTATGTCTGATGTTTTTTGTAGTACTTCAATAGAATCTATGGTGAAGCTTTCTTGATCGCTCGTCGGATTGCCATCGTAAGACCTAAGCGCATAGTCAAGTTGCAAATCAAGCCTTTCAAGATAAGTTGGTGCGGTTGGCACACGACCAACTTCAACCCACCTATCATTCCCAGCTTCATCTTTAATAGTCACATTTATATAAGTCATGTCATTATCAATAACAAATTCCCAGGTATGGTATTGTCCATCCCAAAATTCAAGACCACCTTCAATTTTGCTTTTTTGCTCCGTCAGTTCCCCCCAATATGCTTTGTAACTTTTATAACTAGAGTCATCTTTTGCAAATATGTTTGGTACGTGAGCATAGTGGTAATGAGAAGAAAGTCCGTTTAACCAAGCTCCATTTTTTCCATCGAATTCAAACCAATCTACTTCGATGCGGTTTGCTGTTCGCCAAAACAAAAAATCAGGATTATAAGACCAAAATGCTGGAAATAACCCTCCAGGCAAATCATTTTTGTCTATTTTAGGAAGCATACTACGAATTCGAAAAATTTTTGGCCCAGTCCAAGTATAGCCATGCCCAAGATCATTCACGCTATAAAAAGCACTCGCTTTCCATCTTTCGTTTTGTTTTCGTAGTAAAAGAGATTGCTTTTTTTCATCTTTATTGTGGGGATAAACATTAAATGTTTCACTAGGAGGCATCAGCTGAGCGCTCGCTCCAACTGCCGGATTAAACCCAGGGGCAGACCAAAGGTCAGATTCACCACTAAAACTCGCTTTTACTCGGTTATTACGAAAGTCATCATAAAATACTCTTTCAAAGTCGTCTGTAGGTACACGTTCTCCACCACCATTAATGCGCACTTCAGCTCTATCAATAGAGCTCCCCCAAGCTGTCCATTCTTTTTCATTATGAATATAGCGATAAGGGAAGTCTTCAGCATCCATTGTAGGTCTAATATTTTTATATGGGTGTTCGTTTGGCAGATCAATTGAAGATATTCCGTTACTAAATAACGATTGATTCGTACTTAGACGATAAGCCGCCCAGCCAGTCATTTTTTGAACCATTGCTTCTGATGGTTCTGTCAAACCAAAGACTAGTGAATCATATGCCCAAGCCATATTACCAATATCCTTATCGCCAATGTATGAGGAAGTATTGCTAATCCATTCGCCTGAAAAGCGATCAGGTTGGATTGCTTCGCTAGAGATTGGTGTTCCATTTACTGAGGCAAACATTTGACCATAGCGGATCCCAGCAACAATAACATTCCATGTTTTACCATCTGCAATCACGTCATTTTTAGTTGTCATAATCCGTTTATCAAGACCATTATTATTAAGACCGACATACTGAATACTTAGACCGTTTGTTTTGTTATACCAGATTTTAGGAGATGACTTATTTGAACCTTCTCCATGGTTAATATCTAATAAAATCGTTTCAGCATTATCACCTGTATTAGCATCGATCCTAAACGTAAAAAGCATCCATCTGTAATTCCACCTAGCATCGCGCTGACCTGGCATTATTAAATATTGCCCAGAGTTCTCCGCAAATTCAACACCATTATTTTTTCTTGTTTTGGATGGTTGAAGGGAGAGCTTTGCTTGTGTTGCATTCGCTGTAATTGTCCCGCGCGAAGAATGATTTATTACATTACCTATTTCAGTGTCTTCTTGAAAATAAGCAGACATAAGCCACTCAGGAAAAAGGTTTAAAGCCCACGTAACTTTGATTGTGCTATCAATTGCGCGTTTCGGAATACGTAGCGATAGTGGGAGTCGACCAGTGGTTTGCTCTAGCACCGTGACTTTGCCATCATTATTAGTGTCGTAATCAGCTTTGATTTCAGGGTACTGGTTTCCGAGAAAATCAAGCAGTAAATTGCGTTCAAAGTCATCATATAAACCATTGCCGTCTAGATCAAAGTTAGACTTTGCATTGTTGGCGTTACTATCACCAATAAACCAAATGAAAAAACACGCAGTGATGATCAGTTTAATATTACTTTTCATAAATAGGCTCCTATTAAAGTTTTTAGGGATATTTATTCAAATAGTTGAGTATTGGAAACAAAGCATTGAATAAATAGCGATACAAAAAAGAGCTATCTTTAGTGATTTTTTTAGTATATAGCCGAATGTTGGTAATAATTAAAGCTAACCATTTAGAGGTTGGATATCTGATATTTTTACAGTAAAATTTTTAATTAACCTTAGTCTATGTTTTTTAGAAGAGCCACTTAACTTTAAAAAAATAGATCCTCACAGCATATCTTCATGTAACTGTATTTATTTAAATAACTAGATATTTCAGTCGGTTAGTGCTTAAAATTGATTTACTATTCTGAATTTAAGTTAATTATAAACAGGTAATCATTTATCAAAGCGATTAATTTAATTTTAAGCTCCCGTTAATAAAAGATTAAGTTTGGTTGTATAAAATTGGCAAAAAATTTTATATTTTCGTCAATTTATTGCAGCAAAATGATTAATTAACTTGCTTGAATCAATATAAGCAGTTTTCAATGGAATAGAACTCTTCATGACAGCACTTAACTACAATAATAACTCACTACACGCTTCACCCAAACTATTCAAATCAACACTCTGTATTTCTATTTTATCGGCAATAGGCTTCAGCAATAAAGCTTACGCAGATATAACTAATAATAAAGAAGATATGGAAGTAATAGAAGTACGTGGTATCCGTTCAAGTATGGCCGAAAACTTAGATGTAAAACGTATGTCGGAATCTGTAGTTGATGCCATTACCGCGGAAGACATTGGAAAGTTCCCTGATAAAAACGTTGCAGACTCACTTCAGCGTGTACCCGGTGTGGTAATTGAGCGTGACGGCGGGGAAGGTTCATCGGTTAGTATTCGTGGTTTATCGTCAGAACTTACCTTTACACAACTTAATGGTAATTTTATTGCGTCTTCCCCGGGGGAGCCTTCGCGTTCGTTTGATTATGCTTTGTTACCGTCTTCAATGATTGAAAGCGTAGAGGTTTATAAATCGCCAGAAGCACGCTTAGATGAAGGTGGGGTTGGTGGTACTGTATTAATGCATAGCCGAAAACCTCTGAGTATGGATGCAAACTCAGGTGTATTTAATGTAGAGAGTACTTACGCTGATGTTACAAAAGAGTACGAACCGCAGTTTACGGGTTTATATTCATGGAAAAATGACAACGAAAACTTTGGTGTATTAGTTGGCTATACCTATCAGGAACGGACAAACAGAACGCTTTCGGGCGGTACTGATGCTAATGTATGGCGCTATACTGGCACTGGGCAAGCAACAGATATACATGGTAATACAGTTGATAACAATAACGGTTGGGATACTATTAATGATGCAAACGGCAACAGTTACGATGGCGTTTGGTTTCCGCAAGTTGTTCGAGGTTCTGTTCTTAACGAAAAACGTGAGCGCGAAGGGATTCAATTTAGTTCCCAGTGGCGACCAACAAATCGTTTAGAGCTTGGCTTTAATTATTTTGGTTTTACACTTGGGCAAGACAGAACAGAATCTGTGATTGATATACCAGAGTGGTCTTTAAATCCTGATTTTTTGACGGATGTAAATCTTGATGAGTCGGGCACTATTGTTACTGGTATGCAATACGATGCAATGGCAAGTGGTGTCGAAAATGATATGCAATTTCCGTGGATGCGTGGCAGCTACGTACGTGAGGAATCTACCTCCCATACCTTTGATTTTAATTTAACCTATGAAGGTGATAATTTTAAAGCGCGCTTTGTAATTGGTAATACACAATCAGAGGGCGGCCCAGAAGAAAGCTGGGAAGCGGCGTATAAAAGTTCTAACGCGGGCGAAAACGCAGCCACTATTCAAAACGCAGCTCAAACGGCTGGCTGGTCGCTCAATCAAAATAATGTGTCACTTAATATCGACCCTAACACATTAGTTAATTTACAAAATGGAGTTGGAGGTGGTCGTGATGCGGGCTCTTCAAACTCAAGCTTTGTACGCAGTGAGCTAGAAGAAGATTACTACCAAGCTGATGTGGATTTTTATGTTGATTGGGGCTTTTTAAAAACAATTAAAACCGGTGCTAAATACCGCAATTCAACTCTTCACCGTGAAACCGGCAACACCTTCTTTTTAGATCCAAATTTTGATATTGCTGCAGGGGAAGCAAGTGAGCAAGGTATTACCCGTTTTGACAGCTACCAGTGGAATGGTGGAATGCCATTAGCTCAAAATGTATTTACTAGTGAGAATAATATTGCAGGTGGTTTTGATATAAACCAAATGCCAAGTATCGACTGGAATAAATACCGCGATATGGTCACTGCTAGTTATGTACCTTATACGCGCATTGAAGATAATTTTGTTTACGATATAGAAGAAAAAATATCGGCTTTTTATATACAAGGTGATTTTGAATTTAGTGAAGTCAGAGGTAATTTGGGTGTGCGTGTTGTGCAAACAAAAACACTTACTTCATCTACTGACTTATATACCTACCAATTAGATCACACAAATGATGAAACAGGTGAGCCAGTAACAGGTGACGCTCGTTTTGTAGAAGACTATCAATTAGTCACTCAGCAAAACAAAGACACTCAAGTTTTGCCAAGCTTTAATATAGCGTGGGATGCAACCGACGATTTAGTTATTCGTGGGGCAATCGCAAAAGTAATGTCTCGTCCTGATTACAGCGATTTAGGTGCGCAGCAGCGTATTACATTTGTATCGGATGAATGGGCAGATGATAGAGCTGCATTTAATGAACAGCCAGGTTTTAGCGGTGGTGGCGGTAATAAAAACTTGAAACCATTTGAATCAGTTCAAGCCGATTTATCTATTGAGTATTATTACAGTGAGGGTTCTGCTGTTGGGTTGGCACTTTTTCATAAGAAAGTAGATAACTTTGTTGTGCCACTGGTGATCGACGTAGAGCAAAACTTTGCTGGTAAAAATAATATAGTGGATGCAGGGACTATTAATATAGCCCCTTACAGCACTGTAGGTAATGGCACCGATGCAGTATCAAAAGGCGCGGAAGTATTTATTCAGCATGCCTTTGATAGTGGTTTTGGCTTTTACGCAAATTACACTTATAACAAAACCAATAAAGCAGATGTAACAATTAATGGTGAAGAATTTGGTCAGTCGGCCTTAATAGGTAGTGCAAAGTATCAGTACAACACCTCTGTTTATTATGAAGGAGGTTATTTTAATGTACGTGCTTCTTATAATAAGCGCGGCGAAACAGTACTCGGTTTAAATAGCGGATTAAATGTATACCAAGACCCTTACGAACAAATCGATGTAAATGCATCTGTAAATTTATACGACGGGCTTAGCCTTAACGCAGCGGTTATTAATTTAACTAAATCTGAATCAGTAACGCGTTTAGGAAATGACACCGATGCGCGATTACTCAATACTAGCTACTCAGGTCGTCGTTTTTACGCGGGCTTTAACTATAGCTTTTAGCTAAATGACTTAATAGCAGGTCTGTAGACAGTTTTTTTTTGATAGCGCAGGTCATAACAAACACTTTAATAAGCGTTAAATGTTAATAAAATGCTGGTTATGTTGTGTTTTTAATGCGTTTAGCTTAAATTCTCAGCGAACAGTGCTTTATTTAAAGTTTTGTCAATAAAACGCTTGCGTAAAAATCTGTTCTCCCTATAATGCGACCCCACTGAGACGGGATATGGCGACGCGCAGCGGACAACGCATAGCGAGGCACGAACTACTCAGAGAGTTAAATAAAACTTCGGTTTTAAATCTTCTAAAAAGAAAGTTTAAAACAAAGTGTTGACTCGAAAAATAAAGGGTGTATTATTCGCATCCCTTGAGACGCTAAAGCGAATCAAAACGTTCTTTAACAATATAAAGCAATCATCTGTGTGGGCACTCGTACAGATTGAGTTCTAACAGCCAACCTACTTAGGTAGCGAG
>NZ_WTKX01000005.1:0-181921 GCF_011378755.1 Pseudoalteromonas sp. Z1A2
CACGAAATTCTGATGTATAGCGATTTGATTTTTTCATAGTTCCAGTTTCTCAAGTTATTGAGTCTCTGGCAAACACGGGGCGATTCATAACAGCATTTACCACATTGAATGAAACGCTTTACCGCCCAGGTTCATGTTTTTCATAGCACGGTAAGCTTGTTTCTAACTTCTCCCAGTTAGCTTTAGACGTAACAAAATTATGCGATAAAACCTGCTCAGTAATATCGGTATCGAATATTCCTAAACGAATTCGTATTCTGCTTTTGTCATCATTATTGCTACTGTAAACAGGCGAGCCACAACATCTACAAAAATAACGTGTGCGCCCTGCTTTAAAACTATATTCACTGAGTCGTTCTTGCCCTTTTGTTATTGTAAAGTCACTTGTATTTACAAAGCCATTGGTTGCAAATGCAGTCCTGCTGTTTTTTCTGCACAGTGAACAATGACAATGAATAATAGTAGGGCGTGTTGTTCTTTGGTGGTTGAATTTGCAGCAGTGTGTTTGGTATTTAGGCAAGGCAGAGCCTATGATATGTGGTTGTTCCCCATACATAGGCGATAACGCAGCATAGATGCCAAACATGCGCTGCCCTTTGGGTTCTTTCTAGGGACGATTGACTCTTTGTTGCTCGGTTTTTACTTAGCCCACTAGGTTACAAACCTTGCGCCGCGATTAAATCGCCCCTAGATTGAACAAATTTCAATCCATAAAGATCAACACGCCCTAGTTATACTGCCCGACACTTCAACGTTTACTTCACCACACAAACACGAACCCGTATACATATAACATCCTAACTATTAAATTATTTTTATACTCAGTTAAAATTTGCTGAGTTGATTTTATAAATACAATAACAACATTATATTTCTCAAGCTCTATTAAACCATAACTTTTATTTTAGTGATTGACATAAAAACATTAAATTGGTTACATAACCTTTGCTTTAAAGTTATAGCCAAAACAATAATTGGTTAACCAAAAACATCTAAACTTACTGAGACCCAATTATGCATTTTAAACACATGTCACTTTTATGTTTGTTAAGCGCGTTAGCGTCGTGTTCAACCATTCAAAAAAATACATCGAGCGATTGGCTACTTATTGATAATTTTGAAAACTCTCTTAGCGACTGGCAAAGTGTCGATACCCAAAATGAAACTAAGCCACAGGTCAAAAACCCTCAAATCACGGTTATACAACCAGAACAAACAAACTCATCAATAAATCATTATTTACTAAAAAAGCCTGCACGCGATGGCATTGTTGGAAATCGTAAAGCGCTTTCTTATACAAAACTTCCACAAGCGGTTGAAGTTGGCGCCACCTACACATTTTATATGCGTATAAACGTGGCTGCGTTTCCTAATAACCATGCTTTTGGATTGAGTAACCTTTCTCCAGCGCTAATAAATAAACATGCGTACGATGCGTTTGAGCCAACACTTCGCGTAACCGATAAAACAGAATCAAACGGGTTTGTAAACGATGGCGCTTTAATGGTTAAAACCGACAGCGGATATAGCAACATTCAAAACTACACTACAAAACAGTCAGCTAAACCTCTGCAAACAAATACTTGGTACGACGTATGGTACGTTGTTAATAACGCAGCAGCCTCAGAGCAAGGTCAGCAATATGATGTTTACGTAAAAGGTGGTGAGTTTAACAGTCAAACGCTGGTATATAAAAATGCACAATTTAGAATGAAGCGCGAACAACCTCTTATATACTTTTTAGCAAACTGTAATACAGGCCCAATTAAAAAGCCTTACGGAAATGGTGGTCTCAGATATGACGATTTATACATGAGCGAAGGAATAAACCTAAGTAACCCAACGCAATAAATAAGAATAATACTCATAATTAGTGCCCTACAAACCTGCATTTAAAAATACTTAAATGGTATGATACTCGTCATTATTTGCCATTTAAGTTTTTAAAATGTATCGATTATTTGAAAAAATGACAAAAGCATTTCCTGAGGACCAACCCACTCAGCCGCCTTCTACTTTATTTGCTTTTTGTCGCCACTACACCAAAGGAATGGAACTGTCGTTGCTGCTTATGTCAATCAGTGCCGCCATGCTCGCTATTTTAGAGGTTTCTTTATTTAGCTACATGGGCCAACTTGTTGATTGGTTAACCGCCTACACGCCCGAAACTTTGTTTATAGAGCAAAAGTCTGAACTTATTAAAATGGCTGTCATGCTGTTATTAGTATTGCCCATTGTTGTCTTTTTCCATTCTGCTATTTTGCACCAAGCATTGCTTGGCAATTATCCTATGTCAATTCGTTGGTTAGCACATCGTTATTTACTGCGCCAAAGTGTTAGCTTTTATCAAAATGAATTTGCAGGAAGAATAGCCACTAAAGTACTGCAAACTTCTTTAGCCGTTCGCGAAACAGTGACCAAACTACTCGATGTATTAATGTATATCGTGGTTTATTTTGGCTCAATGGTATTTTTAGTTGCCGAAGCTGATTGGCGCTTAATGATCCCTTTATTAGTTTGGTTGGTTTTATACATTTGCGTGCAACTTTACTTTGTACCGCGCCTTAAAAAAATTGCCAGCTCACAAGCCGATGCGCGCTCAGAAATGACTGGTCGTATTGTTGATAGTTATACTAACATTTCAACTATTAAATTGTTTTCGTATACCCAGCGTGAAGAGCAATACGCAAAACAAAGCATGGATGTATTTTTACAGCCTGTGTACAAGCAAATGCGCTTAGTAACCAGTTTAAACTTTGTTATTCAAAGCTTAAATTACCTATTAGTATTTTCTGTTGCCGCTGTATCACTTTATTTATGGTCGCTTAGCGTAATTAGCGCCGGAGCTATTGCTGTTGCTGTTAGCTTAGCGCTTAGATTAAACGGTATGGCGCAGTGGATCATGTGGGAAATAAGCAGCTTGTTCGAAAACATTGGCACCGTAGCCGATGGTATGAAAACACTGTCGAACCCTATCGAAGTTGCCGATAAACCAAATGCTGATACGCTTAACGTAAGCCAAGGTGCTATTGAGTTTAACAACGTACACTTTAACTACGGCAAAGCTGCAAAAGAGACTAATCGCAGCCCTGTAATGAACGGTTTAAACTTAAATATTAAACCTGGCGAAAAAATTGGTTTAGTCGGTCGCTCTGGCGCGGGTAAATCAACACTTGTTAACTTATTACTGCGCTTTTACGATACCGACTCTGGAACAATAAAAATTGATGGGCAAAACATCACAGACGTTAGCCAAGAAAGCCTACGCCGCTACATAGCAATGGTAACGCAAGATACCTCCTTGCTTCATCGCTCAGTAAAAGACAATATTTTGTACGGTCGCCCCGATGCAACCCACGATGAGATGATCAACGCGACCAAACAAGCTAAGGCGCTTGAGTTTATAAACGACTTGGTCGACAGCAAAGGCAATAAAGGCTTTGATGCACAAGTGGGCGAACGCGGTGTTACGCTTTCAGGCGGTCAACGCCAACGTATTGCTATTGCACGTGTACTACTTAAAAATGCCCCCATACTTATACTCGACGAAGCCACCAGCGCACTCGACTCAGAAGTAGAAGCCGCAATTCAGGCAAGTCTTGATGATTTAATGACAGGTAAAACAGTTATTGCCATAGCGCACAGGCTATCAACCATTGCACAAATGGATAGATTAATTGTACTTGATGACGGCGGCGTAGTTGAGCAAGGCACTCATGAACAATTAATCGCTAAGGGTGGAATGTACGCAGCCCTATGGACACACCAAACAGGCGGGTTTATAGGCGTCGATTAGCCATTAATATTACATTACGGTAGAGGTAGTTTTATTCTGCTTCTACTTTAAACAAAAAAGCGAAGATGCCTTAAAGGCTCTTCGCTTTTTTTATCGTTATAAATAAATTTTATAACTTTTTTATAAATTAAGAGATTAGCCTTAACCCTATCATTATCAGCATAACCACATTAGCAAGTACGCCGATTAAAAAAAAGTAACTACGTGGGCTTGGGTTTTTCTCCGTTGCTATAGCGTAGTACAGCGCCATGTGAATTAAACGCGCAATTAAATACACCCAAATACACATTGCAAAAATCGGGCTTTGATAATTAATTACAAACGCAAATAACACCGTACCTATAAATAATGCACTGTTTTCAAGCGTATTATGAAACGTACGATGTGCTCTAAATATAAAGCTGTCGTGCGATAAATCCTCGTCAATTTTACCTGGTACAGCATTTGGTTCTTTAGCTTTGCTAAAAGTAGCCACAGCCCACTGTACAAGCAACATAATTAAATAGAGGTAAAATGCCAAATAGGCCGAAAGTGCAACTTCAGTCATTATTAAATCCCTTGTTTTGTTTTTAACTTAGTATTGATTGCAATTTTGAAGCCTAAGCTAACACACTGATATTCAAAGGGTTAATCTAATAGACCGAATTACATATGTAAGTAACACACAGCATTGTATAAAATTTACTTGTTATAATTTTAAAAAATAACATCAAAACTAAACTGTATACTGCTGGATTTACTCCGATCTATAAAGTTTAAACTCTTCAAGCGAAGCATCCCATAACGCTACCTGATTACGCCCCAAGGACTTAGCCTCATAAAGAGCTAAATCAGCCTGTTCAATCAACTCAGAAGGTGTTCTGGCTTTAAATTTAATAGACGTAACCCCAAAGCTACACGTAACAGGAATATCTTCAAATGTCGCTTTTTCAACTTTAATACGAATAGCCTCAGCTATACGTATTGCTTGCTCTTGAGTTGTGTTGGGCAAAATAATACAAAATTCTTCGCCACCAAAACGGGCCACGCTATCACTTTTACGTATATTAGCTTGTAAAAGTTCGGCTACGCCACAAAGTACTGTGTCACCAATGCTATGCCCATAGGTGTCGTTAACGCTTTTAAAATGATCAATATCGACCATTAAAATACAGTACTCTTCAATCTGAGGTAAATCCATAAAGTCGCGATTCATAACCTCAAATAAAATACGACGGTTATAACAATTGGTCAAAGGGTCTCTTGCTGCCAAATAGTCTAACTCTTCATTACGTTTTTTAGAGGCAATAAAACTTCTATAAACCAGTAATACAATAGCTAAACAAGCGGCTAATAAAAATGCTAGCGCAATACTGGCGTATTTATTCTTTGAAAGCTCTAGCTCTGATATAACTCTAGCTTGGGCGGCGATTTCAATTTGATTATTTTTCTTTTCAAGCTCAAGCTTATGGCGTTTTTCTTTTTCTCTTAACGTCTCAAGCTCTATTTCCATTTTGTGCGAATGTAAATGTGCTTTTTCAAGCGCCAATTTATCTTCATTTCTTTCATTTTGAATGATATCGGTTAGGGCTATTTCTTCTTCTGCATAACGAAGTGACTCTTCTATACGACCACGCAATTTTTCTGCTATTCGAATTTCACGATAGGCATATAGCATATGTAACTTATCATCTATTTCGGTTGATAAAGCGAGTGACCTTTTTAGTAAAGAAATCGCCTCATTTGTATCAATACCAATTAAAATGCCCGCAAGCGCAGTAAGCGACTTTATCTCATAAAGTTTACCACCTGCTTCTCTGGCAAACGACAATGACTCTTTGTAATACTCTATAGCCTTGTTGTTATTTCCTTGGGCACGATAAATATTACCAATAATACGTGCGGTTGTAGAAATGTACGATGTAAGGTTTTTGTTTTTATAAGTGATATAAGCTTTTTTAGCATATTGCATTGCTGATGCTAAGTCGCCAGATTCGAGGTTAATAACAGCCATTTCTCTTAAAGCTGAAGCGAGCGTTTTTTCCTCGACCATACCTTTTGGCAAATCGATAGTTATTTGATAGAAAAATTCGGCCTGATCAAACTGCCTTAATCGTGTATATACCAGTCCCATTTGATTTGATGTTTTAGCAATCCCAAGCATGTTATTTACTTTTTTATAATATAAATATGCCTCATTTATATGTTCAAGTGATTTTTCATAAAGGTTAATATGACGATAAATAATACCCGCCCCTAGTAATGCCTTAGCAAAGCCAACAGGGTCGTCAATGTCTTTATGTATTTCTAATGCGCGAGTGGAGTAATCAAGGGCTAAAACTAAGTTATCTAAATAACGATGTGCTTCTGCTAGTGTATTTAAAGTACGCGCCATTAGCTTTAAATCACCTAAATTAGAATATACCTCTAAAGCTTTTGTATAAAAGTGAGCCGTTTGCTCTCTATTTTTGAGGCGTTTATACGACTGAGCTAATTTTTTATACGTTTCACCTAACTGTCTTTGTATTAATTCGTCTTCGTCAACAAGGTATTTTAAAGCAGATGTATATTGCGCGTTCGCGTTATTGTACTTTTTTTGTTCATAAAGCGAATCCCCCTTAGTAAGGAGCACTTGCGCTATAAAAAAGTCATCGCCATATACAAGGGTTGTTGGTAATAAAGTTTCAATGCGGGTAGTAAGTTCGTCATAACGTTTTTCTTCTAATAATATATTTATATAATTAATAGATGCCTTTATTTGGTTTCGTGAATCATTTAATTTGCTGTAGTAAACAGAGGATTGTAAAAAGTGCTCGAGTGATTCATTAATATTGTTATTTTTTTTATTCGCCCTACCTAGCAAGTTATGTAGCTTTGCGCTGAGTAACGTGTCATCAGCACTTTGCGCTTGTGACAACAACGACTTACTTAGTTCAATACTTGTTATAACGTCAGTATCTATAAGTAATTCAGCTCTTTTTAGCAGCCCTGCATTAGATTCATTAGTTAAACTGTATGAGGTGGTTTCTTGTGCGTAAGCGCTGTTTAAGCTAACAAACAAAGCAAAAAGCAAAGCTTTCACTAAAAATGTAAAATTATAAATTCGCTTTACAATGAAACTATGTATTTGCGAAGGTAAATCCATATTTCGCTTATGATTCAAGTAGGTATAAAATTCCATATTTACCATTTTAGTAATTTATTATTAATACAATTCAAAAGGCTGATGATAAAATATACAAACCGGCGCAATACATCAAGTATTGCTGCTATATGAATACTTTTAATTTATAATTTTAGCATAATTATGCATATAGCAAGCCTAGCTTCTTAGTTTTAGTGTAACTAACACAATACCATGATCGGTACTTAAATCATCACGCTCAAATTCGGGGTTAATTAAGTGACGATCATAAGTATTATACTCAATCACCTCAAAAAAACTGCCAAGGTAGCTGGCATCAAACTCACAAGATAATAAAATATAATCAAGCACGGAGCTGCTCGCGCCATAATAATGTGTTGGTGCTCTTAAGGGCATAAGCTTAGTTGCATTAACATTTTTTGCTTCGTTTTCATCAGCTAAATCAAAAATGCTATTGCTTTCACTATCGCTTATTTCATCGCTAGTCATTGCCTCACCATTAGACAGTTCATCTTCGCTTAGCTGCGACTTAACAAACAAATCCCATGAATCATTTAAACAATATTTAGCGAGGTAGGTTTTAGCATCAAATGCAGGCGCAAAGCGTAGCGTACTTGTCAGTAAATGGCTTAATACGCCATCCGCTAGTTCATTATTAAAGTCCCCCATTAATAGCATGGGTTGTTGCGTAGCTTCGCGACGGGCAATCATTTGTATCATTAGTAATGTAGCTTCACTGCCACGCTGAATAGTTGAGCCCCACCCACCCGCTACATTCGCTTTTAAAATTTCAATTATGTTTTGCTCGGGTGTAAGCTCTTTATTATGCTCATCGACATTAATCATTGGGCGCTTAGATTTAAAATGCACCACGTAACAATCAGTATTGCCTATATGCGGCAGCGTTATAGTTGCTCTTAGTACTTTACGACTAAAAGTAAACTCACTATTAAGGCCAAGCGCATATGCAAGCTCACTATCGTGCTCAACCGCTGCTACTTCAACTATGGGGTATTTAGAGGCGATTGCCACTACAGGGCGTTTATAAATAAAGTCATCAATCACCTCTGGCGTATCAACTACAGCAAAGTAATTATAACCTTGCTCGCCTACTAGCTCTTTTAATGAGTCAATGCTAAACACTTCCTGAAAACCAATCACATCAGGGGCATGTTCTGTTAAGTAATCAACAATCCAACGCTGCTTTTTAGCCCACTGCTGCGCGGTATAAATTTTCTCAAACTCATAGTATGCATTGGGCGGCTCAAGATAGTTAAACAGGTTAAATGTGGCTATTTTTAGTTGGGTGTTAATAATTCCAGATTCATCACTTTTTAAATCTGTATCTAACTGTTTAAGATCTTGATTGCTGATGGGGTTCGCCTAAGTAAAGTTGAAAGTGTTGCTGGCTTATAAACTATCATTTTATTACATGTTTACGTAATAAATCAGCCAGCTTAATTGTAATTTTATACACTCTTTTACTTTATACCAATCCGCAATAATACTTAATCATTTTGCTGGGCTAAACGTGTCGCTACCTGTGTTAAAAAATTCTCATTTAGAACAACTAAATAGCGAATTTTTTGCCTAGCTATCAACCCGTTTTTCCAGCCTCAAAATAGATCACTTAATTAAGCGAATTGGTATTAGTCTTTATTATATCCCTCAATAAATAGCATTAACGTGCTTAACCATATAAAATTCGCGGCAATTAAATATGAGCGAAGCGACATTGTAATGAGTAGAAAGATTGAACTATTAGCCCCAGGCGGTGATGTTAACGCGGTAAAAGCCGCCATTGTAGCCGGTGCTAATGCGGTTTATTGTGGATTAGATACCTTTAATGCACGTAACCGAGCGTCTAATCTTTCGTTTGATGAGCTTAACGGCGCACTTCGCCTAGCCCATGAATACGGCTGTGAAATATTTTTAACGCTAAACGTAGTTATATTAGAGCACGAAATGGGAGCGCTATTTAAGCTACTTAACCAACTCGTAAATACCACGCTCGATGGCATTATTGTGCAAGATTTAGGGTTATTCAATATAGTTAAAAAGCACTTTCCTACTTTGCATATTCACGCATCAACTCAGTTAACCACCCATAACGAATCACAGGTTGAGTTTTTAGCGCGCATTGGCGCTACACGTGTAAATTTATCGCGCGAGCTTAACCTAACTGAAATTAAAATATTGACCGACGTAGCGCACAAATGTGATGTATTAACCGAGGTGTTTGTACATGGTGCATTGTGTATTGCGTTTTCGGGGCAATGTTATTCAAGCTCAGTAAGTGTGGGTAACTCAGGTAACCGTGGTCGTTGCTCACAAGCATGTCGTGATGAATACGAGCCAACGGCTATGGGTAACAAACATCCGTTAAACTTAAAAGACAATTCAGCCTATTTTGATTTACCAGAGCTGGTAGCCGCAGGTGTTGACTCGTTAAAAGTAGAAGGTCGCATTAAAGGTGCTAACTACGTTCATACCGTTATTGATAGCTGGCGCAAACAAATAGATACCTTTGTACAAACAGGTAACTTAATTGAAGACGATTCAAGCTTATACAAAGTATTTAACCGTAATTTTACTAATAAGTTTTTGCAAGGTGACATGACAAAAAACATGTTTACCGACAACCCGCGCGACCATAGCTTTAATCACGCTAACGAAAAGAGTAACGCGATTTCGGTTGTGCAAATTTACGATGCACAACAAGAGCTCGCCGCAGAAAAAAATGACATTGATACGTTAGTTAAAAAGAAAATTGAGTTTTTAGATATTTCAAAGCGAGAACTACGCTTTGAGTTTAGCGGCCAATTAAACCAGCCATTTACAGTAACACTGACAATAAACGATAAACACGACAACACCCTAGCAGAGCAAAGCGCTCTGCAACCTCTACGCTTTGAAGTTCAATCGCAAATGCCTATGCAAACCGCCGATAAATCGATTGTGGACATTGCAGCTATTGATAAACGCTTTAAAACCTTTAGTAATGCCAATTTTGAAATTAAAAATATGGATTACTCAAACTTAGGCAACAACTTAAGCATTCCGTTTAAAGAGCTTGCCCGTATTAAAAAGCAAGTCGCGTTTTTATTAAACGAAGGCAAAGACGTCCTCGCCCCTGTTGAACTGCCAAAACTAGTAAACCACCCTAAAGCCGATAACAAAACAACACTCTCTATTTTAATATCGGACATAAAAGACGTTCATCTATGTGATTTAACAGATGGCGATGTTTACTTTAAATTACCAGAGAGCTTTAGAACCGATAACGATAAATACATTAATGTATTTTTAGAGCACCCACATTTAATTCCGTGGTTTCCGGCGGTGTTAATTGGTAAAGATTTTGAAGAAGCGGTACGTTTGCTCGAGGTTGTAAAACCTAAGCTTATTATTAGTAACAACACAGGCGTTGCATTTAAAGCAGTACAAATGGGTATTGACTGGATTGCAGGCCCGTTGTTAAACACCACAAACTCTTATGCGTTACTAACACTACAAGAAGATTTAAACGCAAAAGGCGCGTTTATTTCAAACGAAATAAACAAACCACAAATGCGTAATATTAAACGCCCTAACAATTTTAAAATGATGTACAGCATTTATCATCCAATACTAATGATGACTAGCCGACAATGTTTTTTCCAGCAAACAGTAGGATGTAAAAAACCACGTATTGACGCAAGCTGTATGCTGAGCTGTAAAAAAGAAACCACCGTTACCAATGTTAAAGGTATTAGCTTTGCTATTGATAAACAAAAAGGCGGCTACCCAAGTATTTACAACCATGAGCAATTTTTAAACATGGATATTGTGAGTGACTTTGCCGACAAATTTGACGAATTTATGATTGATTTAACCGACATTGGCTCAGGCGATAAAGAAAAACTGGATAAAGCCGTGTTACTTGCGCATTTTCAAGATTTAATTAACGGGCAAACACAAGCGGTTGAACACTTAAATAGCTTGGTTAAAGTACAAACCCGCCAGCAGTATGTTGAAGGCCTAAACAGCTAAGGTAACTAACATGACATTGCCATTATTATATTCATTACAACACTGCCCATACGCAATGCGTGCACGAATGGGTATTTTAATGGCAGAGCAACAAGTACTTCTACGCGCTATAAAAACTAAAAATAAACCGCCGCATCTGTTGCAAATATCGCCTAAAGGCACTGTGCCTGTTTTATTACTGCCTAATAACCAAGTTATAGATGAAAGCCTCGATATAATGCTGTGGGCTTTAAAGCAAAACGATCCGCATAATTTACTGCATACTCAAGACCCATTAGCACTTGAGCGCATGCTTGAGTTAATTAAGCTAAACGACACGCAATTTAAACCGGTGCTCGAAAAGTACAAATTTTATGCTCGTACAAAAGACATGGCACAAATTTATTATCAAAAAGCCTGCGAAGAGTTTATTAAGCAATTTGAAGTAAAACTAACCACGCATAAATACTTAATAGGCGATGAAAAAAGTCTAGCCGATTATGCCCTGCTGCCATTTATTAGACAGTTTGCCCGCGTAGATAAACACTGGTACTTACAAAGTGAATATACGCATGTTCGTGCATGGTTAAACGAGTTTTTACACGCCCCTATTTTCACCAAAGTCATGGCCAAATTTGATTTGTATATGGACTGCGGCGAAGAGTTTTTATACGGCGTTAAAAAGTCTTAACTTAGCCTTTGTTTTATAAGGAATTACATTACTTTAACTAGCTGTAAATCTCAGCATTGAATTATTCTCATCATCGGATTTAAGCCCTATATTTACGCTATACTGCCCTCCCCATTATTAACAAACGCTATGCATTATGAACTACTCAAACTTTGGCACTAAATTTACACAACCCAACGGCATTACCCAATTAATGGAAGACTTAGGCGGGGCTAAAAACAGTAACAATCCTAATATTGTTATGCTGGGTGGCGGTAATCCCGCATTAGTACCACAAGTAAATGAGGTTTTTTTAAGTGAATTACAAAAACTTGTTGCCAGCAATAAAGTATCGCAAGTATTTGGGCTTTACGATGGCCCAACCGGTAACGACGAGTTTAGAGCTGCATTAGCTGGCCAGCTAAGTAAAGAGTACGCATGGGATATTAGCGCTGATAACGTAGCACTCGGTAATGGCAGTCAAGCTAACTTTTTTGTGCTGTTTAATATGTTGGCAGGCGAAATGCCGGATGGCAGCCAAAAAAAGATTTTATTCCCCCTCGCGCCAGAGTACATAGGTTATGCCGATCAAGGTTTATCGGCTGATATGTTTGTTGCCATAAAGCCTGATATCGAAATTTTAAATACAGGCAGCACATCAAAACAGTTTAAATACGTCATTGATTTTAAAGCAGTTGAGAAAACACTAGCAAACGACAGCAGTATAAGCGCGCTGTGCGTATCACGCCCAACCAACCCAACAGGTAATGTAATTACTGACGATGAAGTAAAACACCTTGATTTGCTTGCTAAGCAATATGGTATTCCACTCATTATTGATAACGCATATGGCGATCCGTTTCCAGGTTGTATTTACACCGATGCAAACCTAACGTGGAACTCAAATATAATTTTATGTATGTCACTTTCAAAACTGGGCCTACCGGGTTTACGCAGCGGTATTGTAGTTGCAAACAATGAGATTATTAAAGCAATTGGCCGCGTAAACGGCAGCATGGTGTTATCGCCAAATAGTATTGGCCCAAGCTTAGTGACACGCTTAATTAACGACAACGAACTACTGCCACTGTGCCGCAACGTTGTACTGCCTTTTTATCGTAATAAAGCACACATAGCGATTGAGTTGTTTGACGAAGTATTTGCCGAACTGCCTGTTTATTTGCACAAAGTTGAAGGTGCATTTTTTATGTGGCTGTGGTTTAAAGATACAAAAATAACAAGCGAGGTGTTGTATCAACAACTTAAAGAGCAAGACGTGTTTGTGATCCCAGGTCACAACTTTTTTATCGGCATTGACGATGATTGGGCGCACAAGCACGAGTGTATTCGTATTAACTATGCTACCGATGCAGACACCCTAAAAAAAGGCTTAGAAGCGATTAGAAGCCTAATAAAGTAAATATACTGATGCCGATATAAATATCGGCATCATTCATTTAACTCGCTTATATATTCGTTTAAAATTCATGCAAATGCACTGTATCCCCTTTAAATCTATATACAAGTTGGTATCCTACGCGCCCTTTTTTAATATATGCTTATAAAAAAGAAATCGTCAAGGAGCGAATACTGCTGCAAGGCACTTACTGTAAGTGACAGCTTTAACACAATCGGCATCGCGTATAAATATTGGTTTTAAACGTAAGATGTAACTTTAAATAGCAACATGCAATAGCACTATTAAGGTCAATTATGCGATTAGGACCAGGACTACTCGTCACCGCTGCCTTCATTGGACCAGGGACCATTACTACCGCCAGCGTGGCAGGTGCAAACTTTGGTTTTGCACTTATATGGACATTACTGTTTTCAGTAATTGCCACTATATTATTACAATCTATGGCGGCGCGCCTTGGCGTTGCCACCGGGCAAGATTTAGCTCAAGCGCTCAGAGCACATATTCAAACGCCTTTATTTAAATCTTTAGCTATATTTTTAGTCATCAGCGCCATTGGTGTGGGCAGTGCAGCTTATGAAGCGGGTAATTTAAGTGGCGCTAGCATGGGATTAATTGAAATATTCCCTCAAGTTAGCTCCCAACTATGGACACCACTTATTGCTTTTTTTAGTGCAGCTTTACTGTATAGCGGCAAACATAAAGTGGTTGAAAACGCGCTAATTTTACTCGTTATTTTAATGAGCTTAGTGTTTATCTCAACACTTGTAATGGCAGCGCCTTCACTGGGTGATGTATTTGCTGGTTTTATTCCTAGTATGCCTGAAGGCTCTATTACAACCATACTAGCTTTAGTTGGCACTACCATTGTGCCGTATAACTTATTTTTGCACTCCGGCGTACTCGCTGCTAGACACGACAGTAACAGCGACATGCAAAAAATGATTAAACAAACAAATGTTGATACAGGCCTATCAATCACTTTGGGCGGTGTGATCACTTTAGCTATTTTATCTACAGCTTCAGTTGCATTTTATGGCACCGATGCGGGGCAAATTAGTGCGGCTAACATGGCCGTGCAACTAGAGCCATTGCTTGGCGACGCCGCTCATTACTTTTTTGCTATTGGCTTATTTGCTGCAGGTTTAACAAGTGCTATTACAGCGCCGCTTGCCGGTGCTTATGCTGTGTGTGGCATGTTAGGCTGGTCTAACAATATGAGCAACACGCGCTTTAAAGGCGTCGCTATTGTTATTTTATTGTTTGGTGCTGCGGTGGCGTCACTCGGTTTAGACCCTGTCGCGGTAATTATATTCGCGCAAGCGGCTAACGGGTTATTACTCCCTATTGTTAGCACCTACCTTGTATGGCTGGTTAATCAAAAAGGGGTTATGGGAAACTACACAAATTCTTTGCTGTTAAACCTGGTAACCCTACCCGTTTTAATCCTAATTTTTGGGTTAAGTAGCTACAAACTGATTAGTTTAATTTTTTAATTAATTTCTAAAGGCCATATTTAAAGCCCGCTGTTTATAATAAACAGCGGGCTTTATTTATTAATCACTATATAACGTATAAACCGTACTTATATTCACACATCTAACACGCTTTTTGGTTTTTAGTTACTTTAAATAATTGCGAAAATGTAAAACCACCTACCGCGCCTGCAAGCAGTTGAGCATAAAAACCCCAGCCTCTTGCGCCCGCTATAATATGAATATTCATAATTGATTCAATGGCAATTAACACAATAGCAAATGCCACAATGCCAGCAATAACAAATAACTGAGTACTGTATTTTTGAACCTTTTTATTAAGCTTTGCGGTAACAAAAAAAGCGATGGCAAGTGCTACGGCAATAATAGCGCCGTAGGTAGGTAATAGGCCTAACCAATCATCAAGCGTTAAACTAGCACGATCACTAAAGCCCACCACTACACCTACATTAACTAATTGATTGACAACGTATTGGCTATGAAACAAGCTAGCTAGTGTGAATGTAAGTAACCAAGAAACTAAAAATGAAGGCAATACACGTGTTAAAAACGACATGGTTATCTCAACTTAAAATAAAGCTTTTTTCTTATACTGGCCATGCTAGCAAAGGCTTGCCCGGTAAACAATGTATCTCTTTTTTTACTCTGCTTTCGCTTTGTGCGTTTTCTGTTAATGCAAGCGCTGCGCTACCAAAGGAGCAATACAGTACACAAACACTGGCTACGCAATTACAGTCTCCGTGGAGCATGGTTGAACTACCAAACGGCACATGGTTAATTACAGAGCGTGATGGTCATGTAGTTATAGTTAAGAACAACGTGCAATCAAGAGTAAAATTAAACCTTGAGGGCTTATACGTTGCGGGCCAAGGTGGTTTACTCGACATTGTTTTATCACCAGATTATAACGACTCAAAAGAAGTTATTTTTACTTATGCCCAAGGTGATGCAAGCGCAAACAGGCTGGTTGTTGCCAAAGCCACGTTTAATGGCACTGACTTTTCAAAGCCTAACGTTATTTATAAAGTAGCGACTGATAAAAACACACCGCAACATTACGCAGGACGCGCCCTTGTCTTACCCGACAATACATTATTAGTTTCAACGGGCGATGGGTTTGACTTTAGAGAGCAAGCACAAGTTATCACCAGCCAACTTGGTAAAATATTACGTATAAACCTAGATGGCACCATTCCAACAGATAACCCATTTATTTATCATAAAAACCTAAATGCACATGCTGTCTACTCACTTGGTCATCGTAACCCTCAAGGCTTAGTTTATGATTACGATACGCAGCAAATTGTTAGCCACGAGCACGGCCCTGCAGGCGGTGACGAGCTAAACTACTTAACCGCTAGCACTAATTATGGCTGGCCGGTAATCACCTATGGCAAAGATTACTCGCAAGCGCGTATTTCACCCTTTACCGAATATAAAGGCATGCAAAAACCAAGTGTTAATTGGACTCCATCAATAGCGCCATCAGGCATGGCGTATTACGGCTCTAAACATGCAGCTTTTCCTTCGTTACAGCAACATGTGCTTATCACTACCCTTGTTGATAAAAAGCTCTACAGCGTTAATCTGCTAAGTGGTGAATTTACACAGTCTCACGTATTTCCTAATGCCGCAGGCAGGTTAAGAGATGTGTTTATAACTGATAAGGGTAACGTCGCGGTATTAATGGATGGAAAAAATGCAGAGCTGATGTTAGTGAAGCCAAATTAGTTCACAAAGAGAGTTAAGGCGCTTCGCTTTTAGAGGATAATAGCGGCTTTAGGGAACCGCTTTAATCACTCACAATCAGACAATGGCTCACTAATTGTGAGTGTATGAGTACCAAAATTTAATATAGCTTGGTATTTTCTAAAAAATGGAGAGCCTAATAATCCATATATTGTATTGCCACCACCAGCAGCCTTTACATGGTCTCGGTTTAGTGATAAAAACTGTGTACTTTCATACAACTGGCATGCCAATTCAAATTTTAAAACGTCTAGTGAAAGCTAGGAAGTCTAACGAAAGCTGGTAGTGATCATAAATTCAATGGTGCGAGATAGTGTCATGCGGGATCCTAAAATCGTTTGAAATTAGGAATTGACACCATAGTCACTTGTTATGTGTATATTGCACTCAAGGCCAAGTTCTACAACTTAAAGAGTTACCACCTTTATCAAAACCCCAAGCAATTATGATTTCCGTTTTAGGATCAACATCGTAATAAATAAGACATTTACCGACAAAGTCTTTAATACTGTAATTCGGTAATACTTCTTGCCTGCTAAAATGGTATCTCAAAAAACCAGTATCTAATGTTGTAATATTGGTTAACCCTTCGCCTGCGATTAAATAATCCGATCTTATCAACTCACCAGCATCAGGTGATTTAGAAAGCTTTTGATTATTTATATTCTCACCAATATTCATATTCAGATATCTCTGATAGTCCTTATGACCGACAGTGCAACCCGAAAGGAAAAATAAAAGGAAAATACTAGCAATTATTTTCTTAAATTGTTCAAACACTGGAATATTGCACCATATAGATTTATACACATTACGCCCGCCTAAGCGGCAATTTAATAATGGGCTAAAATATTGAGCGCAGCGACAATAGCCCATTGTTAATTGTCCGAGCGAACTTAAGAGCGAATTGAGGCGCTTGTTATGTGTATTTTAAACTGAACCAAATATTTCTAGTTTATTGGTATCAAGAACAAAAATTGATAAAACCTCAGATTTAACTGAATAAATAAGTTTGCCCCCTCTTTGAGCACGACTTTACCCAGTAACTGATTGAACAACCACTCCCTAGGCATAGATTCAGCAATAATTGAGGAATGAACCAATGCGTCACATTTATAAAGTTTTTGAACTAGTTGGAAAGTATTCAATTTATGATGACACTCAATTATGCAAGTGACTCCTTTTCGCTTCCAAGTTTTTTCAATATGAACCCATTCGTTTTTGAAGCCAGTGGATTTAAACTGTTCTATGGCATCAAACACTTCTGATTTCGGCAACTCAGCATATTTTTCAGCAACCTCAAAACCATGTTTTAGAATTTTCTCGAAAGCTAAATACTTTTCATCATCTGAGTGAATGAAACACCCTAAATCTTGTGAGATATTAACATGGGCAATTGCAGGATCTTTTCCCAGGCTAAACTCAGTTTCTACTGGTAACTTAGAGCAACTTATAACTAGTCTTGAAAATTTGCTACGAAAGTTAAGTGGGTATAAAAGCCTTTCAATGAAATGAACCATAGATCTAGAATTCACAATCACAGTTTTTTTTTCTTCTTCGGTGTACGTGCTATCTAATACTAATTGAATATCCCAAAATCGAGTCATACTCACAACTTTCCCAATACACATAACACCTTCCATAACCGGTTTGTGGCGTTCTTCCACAAATCCGGTTAATGGTTTTGTTAGGTAACCGGTAACTCCGAGCTATCAATTGAAAATATAGGTTTCTCAACTCTATTAGTAATTGTGAAAATTGAGTCACGCCATGCTCCGTGGAAAAGAATAAACCAAGTTGAGTCCCTGAATTGGTTCGAAAATAATTGCTTTGAGTATAAAACACTACCACTCTTATCAATCAATGCAAAGTTGATATCTATCCCGCCAATTTTATAAGTTAGGGTCGTAGTAGCTCGAATATTCCTAGACTTATTCCATTTGCTGGTTTTTTTATGTATTCGTTCCAACTGGAAATCACAACCTAAGACCTTTTCAGCAATTAGATCAATGGTGTTTAAAATCTCAAAAGGTACGTTGAGCCTATTTCCTATAATTTTAAGAGAATCAGTTAGATAATAAAGAGACTTAACACATTTACTATGGTCGGAAAGTTCGCAAAAATCATCGAATATAAAGTCATCTCTTTTATAAGCCGCTATTCCATCAGATCGTGGTGGGATGTAATCCTCACCTGAATATCTTCCCAGATATACATTCAGCTTTGCCAACCCTGCAAAATCAAACTTATCAGGCAGATATATACAAAAAATATCTTCAACTAAGTTCCAATAGTTCATCAAGTACTTATTTTGTTCAAGCTTCTCTTTACTCGATTTACCACCGTTAACTAATTGAACATCGCGAAGTATCATAAGGTTACCTAACGCCCTAATAATGGGCAAAAAATTGTTGGCTAAAATGTTGAGGAACGAAAACAGCCAACTGTTTTTTGTCCTTATTTATTAGCTTGTTATATGGCATTTTGCTTAATGCCAGCTTCACGTTCTTTGTTTAGGTAGATGAAGTAACTAAAGCCTTGTTTAAACTCATGAGAAATAGTGTATTCTCCATGAATTATTAGCCTCTCCATTTCTTCACACATACCATTTTGCAATTCTTCATAGGTTGGATAATAAGCGATTTCCCAGTTGCCGGGAGATACATAAAACACCTCTTTGTCTAGCAAATGACGTTTGTTAGAGCCTTTTACCGAATATGCACGAATGCCTTTGCCACTGCAATTTTCTGTAGGTACTAATTTCTGAACCTCTATTTTTACAAGCCCATCTTCAGGCTGGTATTTAAGGTTGGCGCAACCAGCTAGAAATAAGAGTGAAATTGTGAGGATGAATCGCATAGCTTCCTTTGCCATATAACGCCTGTAGCACCTGCAAAAATTGTGGAGTGCATTTTTGTGTAAAATTGAGCGTAGCGAAAACACAAAAAGGCGCGTAACAATTTTTGTCAGGTGGCTACACTTGTTAGAATTTTTTACGGCTTTCTAGAGCCATCGCCCCAGCCAACACCAAATAGAATACAGCTCCAGCTAACGCAGCCAATGGTACTTGTGAAAAGGTGTTATGGCTCCACTTAAAAACCATTAACACCCAAAACACCCCAACACAAGAAGCACCCGCCACAGCTGTACTAATAATACTATACTTCCATCCATTGCTCCGCATGGCTAACTTCAGCATCCCTCGCGATAGCTCCCCAACCCCAATACAGCCAATAAATATATTTAGCATGTAAAAGTTGATACTAATATCCCACTTAATTAATTGTGCAAAGAGCTGAAGTGCGTAATACCCAGCGAGATAAGTTCCACCGTAGATTACTACGAGTGCCGCACCCAAAAATTCTGGCCGAGTATTTTCTAAAATTTTACCTATTAGCTTGCTATACATACAGATGAATTCTAACAACTTTGTATCCGACATTTGTCGCTTTATAAACCGACAAATGTCCAAATATTACAAAGATTCTAATTTAACCAGCTAATAAGGACTTGTAAACAACTAGTTAGCCGATATTTAAGTTTCCTTGATGTAGAAATAGCCCAAAATGGTAGAGATCAGTAATATCGGACAAAAAAGTAATGAGCCATAAAATAGGTGTAAGCGATATTATTAATAAGATAACTTAAATTTTTCTCTAAGCTTTTGCCTTTAACCTAAAAAAAGCCGCTGTTCATTGCAAACAGCGGCTTTCGTCTTAAGATTTACAAGCTTAAAGCTTGCTTAACTTAAACTTGATTTTTATTGTTTACCAATCACTTCAAGTCCACCCATGTATGGGCGTAATACTTCTGGTACTACTACTGTGCCATCGGCTTGTTGGTAGTTTTCTAGTATCGCTACTAGTGTACGGCCAACGGCTAAGCCTGAACCATTTAGTGTATGTAGTAACTCTGGCTTTTTAACACCTTCACGACGAAAACGTGCTTGCATTCTACGCGCCTGAAAGTCAGCCATGTTTGAACATGATGAAATTTCGCGGTATGTATCTTGCGCAGGTAACCATACTTCTAAATCGTATGTTTTAGCTGAGCCAAAGCCCATGTCGCCCATACATAAAATTACTTTACGGTACGGAAGTTCAAGCGCTTGTAGTATTTGCTCTGCGTGACCTGTTAACTCTTCAAGCGTTGCCATTGAGTCTTCTGGTTTTACAAGTTGTACAAGTTCAACTTTATCAAACTGGTGTTGACGAATTAAGCCACGTGTATCGCGACCATAGCTGCCTGCTTCGCTTCTAAAACACGGAGTGTGGGCAACTAAACGAATTGGTAAATCGCTTTCATCGTAAATTTCGTCGCGGGCGCTATTTGTAAGCGGTACTTCTGCTGTAGGAATTAAGCTAAAGCCGGCTTGTTGTTCGCCGTCGTCGTTTACAAGGCCTAATGTGTGGAACAAATCGCCCGCAAATTTAGGTAGTTGGCTCGTGCCGTAAAGGCTGGCGCTATTTACTAGGTACGGTACATACATTTCTGTATAGCCGTTTTTATCAGCATGTGTATCTAGCATAAATTGCGTTAGTGCACGGTGCATACGCGCTACTTGGCCACGCATTACAGTAAAGCGTGCGCCACTAATTTTAACGCCCATTTCAAAGTCTAAACCGTTTAGGTCTTGGCCTACATCTACGTGGTCTTTAACTTCAAAATCGAATTTTTTAGGTGTGCCCCACGTTAAAATTTCAACGTTGTCGTCTTCGTCTTTACCTGCAGGTACTGACTCGTCCGGCAAGTTTGGAATTGCTAAAGCTATGTCGTTAATAGCGGCTAATACTTCATCTTGCTCTGTTTTAGCGGCGTCTAGCTCACTGCCTAAGTTAGCCACTGCATCAAGTAATAGCTGTGCGTCTTCGCCTTTAGCTTTGGCTTGACCAATTGCTTTTGCGCTTGCATTACGTTGACTTTGAAGTTCTTGCGTTTTTACTTGTAATGTTTTGCGTTTTTCTTCAAGTGCCGTTACCGTCGCTACATCGAGTTCGTAACCGCGAGCCGCTAAACGTGCTGCAGTTTGTTCGATGTCTTGACGTAAAAATTTAGAATCTAACATGTTAGTTTTTTAACCTTTTTGCATTACTAGCTGAAGGCCCAGCCAAGCCATAAAAATACACACCATCACGTTTAAGATGATATTGAGGGCCATTTTAATAAAGTGACCTTGTTGTAATAACAACAACGAGTCCATTGAGAATGTTGAAAAGGTGGTTAATGCACCTAAAAAGCCAATACCGATAAGGGTTTTGGCGGGGCTTGCGGTGATAATTTCTTTATCTATCAAACCGTACAAAATGCCCATTAACAATGAACCCAGAATATTAACCGTCAACGTGCCAAAAGGGAATCCCCTACCGAGGAGTTTTAGCATGCTTTCGCTAATAAAAAACCGTAAACACGCACCTGAGGCTCCGCCAAGGGCGATCATCATATAAAGTTTAATCATTTTCGTATCGTCTAAGTGGGCTTTGCGCATCGCGCTCTTTTAGGTAATCGAGTTTTTGTTTAATTTTTTGCTCAAGTCCGCGCTCGCTCGGTAAGTAATATTCTTTGCCGTCCATCTCTGGTGGTAAGTATTTTTCACCTGCGGCAAATGCGCCTTCTTCATTGTGCGCATAACGATACTCAGCGCCATACCCTAAGTCTTTCATTAAGTTAGTTGGGGCATTGCGTAAATGCTCTGGTACGGGATAACTTGGCTCGTTTTTGGCATCTGCTTTTGCTTGATTAAACGCCATATACACCGCATTACTTTTAGGTGCGCTGGCTAAATACAGTGTGGCTTGTGCAATTGCACGCTCACCCTCGCTTGGGCCAACACGTTGAAATATATCCCACGCATTTAAGGCCACTTCCATCGCACGCGGATCGGCGTTACCTATGTCTTCTGTAGCTATGGCAAGTAAACGCCTTGCTACATACAAAGGGTCGCCGCCACCGGCTAAAATTCGGCAATACCAATACAGTGCACCGTCGGGGGAGCTACCTCGTACTGATTTATGAAAGGCCGATATTAAATCGTAAAACTCATCTCCGCCTTTATCATATTTAGCTAAATGCGTTGGTAGCACTTGGCTAAGTACGTGCTCATCTACGTTGTATTGACCGTTTTTCTCGGTTGTTAAGTCAACTGCTTGTTCAAGTAAATTAAGTACTTTACGCGCATCGCCGCCACTTGCTTGGCACAGTGCCTTTTTAGCGTTGTCGGCAATAGTGATGTGTTTTTGGCTTAGCTGCTCGTCTTGTTTAAGTGCGCGATCTATTACGGTGTATAAGTCGGTATCGGCAAGCGATTTTAAAACATACACGCGCGCACGCGACAATATAGCGTTGTTAAGGGCAAACGATGGGTTTTCGGTGGTTGCACCTACAAATATAAAGGTACCGTCTTCTATGTGCGGTAAAAATGCATCTTGTTGGGATTTATTAAAGCGATGAACTTCGTCAACAAACATAAGGGTGCGTTGGCCACGGCTTTCTAGGTTGTCCCGCGCTTGCGTTACGCTGTCGCGTATATCTTTTACACCTGCAGTTACCGCCGACATTTGAATAAGTGAGGCATCAGCATGGTTGGCAATAATTTGCGCAAGTGTTGTTTTACCCACACCAGGCGGACCCCATAAAATTAAACTATGGCATCGCCCCGCGACAATGGCTTGATGCAGTGGTTTATCAGCACTTAATAAGTGCTGCTGACCAATGTATTCATCAAGTGTTGTAGGGCGCATACGCGCGGCAAGTGGGCGTACATCGGGCCCAAAATTAAAACCTAAATTACTCACCGTTACTCTGATCGTCTATTTCAACACCTTCAGGAGGCGTAAATTCAAAAGTGCTTTGATCAAGCGGTGTATTAACTTGGGCATTGTTAAACGTAAATGACGATAGCTGCCCTGAGTTGTCGGTAACCACTAGTTTAGCAAGCCCTTGCTCGTTACCCGCAAATGCTATATCAAGTTGTTCTACTTGACTTTCTACGCCTTTATTTGGCGTTACGCTAAAGCCAGTATTTGTTGCAAGTACGCTGTATTTCTCCCACTGTGCTGGGTCTTTTGATGTCAGTAGCACAAATGGTGTTGAGTCGATTAGGCTGCTGGTTTTCATAATTGTTACTTGCTCAGCAAAGCTGTCGAAGTAATATGTTTTATCACCGTTTGATACAAATAACGTATCGTCTGGATTAGTTTGCTGCCAGCGAATCATCATAGGCTGTTGAAGCGCTATTGTGCCCTCGCCTTGCATAACTGCTTGGCCTTCTTTGTCTGTTACTTGTTGTGCAAACTGCGCTTTAAAGCTTTTTAAAGTAGCAAGTCTGTCTTGTAATGCTTGGCTGTCGTCAGCAAAGCTTGGTGCGGCAAGTACGCTGCCTAACACTAATAATAAGGCGTTAACTTTTTTCATGAATTTGCTCCATTAGGTACTAATACATCGCGAGCACCGTTATGACCTGGTGAACTCACGATACCCGATGTTTCCATTTGTTCTACTAAACGTGCTGCGCGGTTGTAGCCAACACGTAATTTACGTTGCACTGACGATACCGATACTTTGCCGGTTTCAATTACAAACGACACAGCTTCGTCGTATAACGGATCAGATTCTTCATCTGCATTTTCGCTAGCTTCACCCGGTAATAAAATATCTTCAGTGGCATCGCCATTGAGTATTTCGTCAATGTAATTTGGTTTAGCACGTGCTTTCCAATCGTTTACTACGGCGTGTACTTCATGGTCGTCTACAAACGCGCCATGCACACGCTCTGGTACGCTAGTGCCTGGCGGTAAATAAAGCATGTCGCCCATACCTAGTAAGTTTTCTGCGCCTTGTTGGTCAAGTATTGTCCGTGAATCTATTTTGCTCGATACCTGAAACGCCATACGTGTTGGGATATTAGCTTTAATTAAGCCGGTAATTACATCAACCGATGGGCGCTGCGTAGCAAGCACTAAGTGAATGCCTGCCGCACGTGCCTTTTGGGCTATACGTGCAATAAGTTCTTCTACTTTTTTACCTACAATCATCATCATGTCGGCAAATTCGTCTATTACTACAACAATACTTGGTAATTTACCTAGCTCGTCGGGGCCTTCTTTCATGCCATCAGTGTCTTTAAATAATGGATCAAGAATCGGGTAACCCGCTTCATTGGCTTCAAGCACTTTTTGGTTATAACCTTTTAAATTACGCACACCCAATGCTGACATTAATTTATAACGACGTTCCATTTCGCCTACACACCAACGCAGTGCGTTGGCAGCTTCTTTCATATCGGTAACTACTTCACACAATAAATGCGGAATGCCTTCGTATACTGAAAGCTCAAGCATTTTAGGGTCAATCATAATCATACGTACATCGTCAGGACCCGATTTGTAAAGCAAGCTTACTATCATGACATTAACGCCCACTGATTTACCTGAACCAGTTGTACCGGCTACCAATAAATGTGGCATTTTACCTAAATCAGCACATACCGGCTGACCAGCAATGTCTTTACCAAGCACCATAGTAAGTGGCGACGGATTTTGCTCAAATTTAGGGGCGTTTATTACTTCTGATAAACGAACTATTTCACGGTGTTTATTTGGAAGTTCGATACCAACATAGGTTTTACCTGGAATAACTTCTACAACACGTACACTAATTGCCGAAAGCGAACGGGCTAAATCTTTAGCTAAGCCTGTGATTTTAGACACCTTTATACCTGGCGCTAAATCTAGCTCAAAACGCGTAACAACGGGGCCTGGGTATACCGCTACTACGGTTGCTTGTACATTGAAGTCGAGAAGTTTTGTCTCTACTAGGCGCGATACGCTATCAAGCTCTTCTTGCGAAATTGGGTTTTTAGCTTTATCCGGTCTGTCGAGTAAATCGAGCGATGGTAATGGCCCCGGTGGTGGCTCTTGCGTTAATAATTGCTCAAACTTTTCTTTTGCCGTTGGTGGTGGTTGATATTGCGCTTTTGGCTTAGGCATTGGTCTTGCTGGCGATACCACCGTTGTAACTGGTTTTTCAGGCTCCACAACTGGGCTTTGATCAAGCGCATTTAATGCAGCAGCCGTGTCCATTGGTTCGTCATCTATGGCGCTAAAGCCAATTTCTTGATCGAGTATATCGTCAAGTTCATCAAACGGCATAAAGTCATCACTCATTTGTGGTTCACTAAACGGTGTTTGAGGCTTATCTATCGCTTTTTGTTTATCTGCTTTTTTAGCTGATGTAGGCAGCTCTATTTGCTCTTTTATATAGTCTTCAAAATGGGCGTCTGCTTCATCGTTATTATTTACTTTACCTGCAGTATGTTCTCGGTGCATCCAGCCTTTTGCATACGATACAACATAGCGATAAAGCCTAACCATTAAATCGCCAAGGTAATCTACAAAATCAACCCACGATACTCCCGTCAATAAGGTAAGCCCTGCGAAAAAGAAACACAGCAATAATATAGATGTACCGGTAAAGTTAAACGCAGGCATCATGGCTGATGCAATAACATCGCCCACTACTCCACCCGATGAAAAGTTATAAATATCGTCGAAATTAATACTACTAATAGCGGTAGCTGAGGTAATAAATAAAGCAAAACCAATAACACGCAGCGCTAAGGTAGTGTAATCAAGCTGTAAAATGCGGTGAGGTTGTTTAAATAGCAAGTAGCCAAATAGCTGAATGGCCGCAGGCACTAAGTAAGCCAACCAACCAAAGGTCAGTAATAAAATGTCGGCTATCCATGCACCGGCTGCTCCTGTGATGTTGCTTACTTCGCTAAAACTAGTTTGCGACCATGCAGCATCTGCTGGATCAAAGCTGATCAAGGCACATAAAATAAATATTGCCGTAAAGGTGCTGATAATCAGCCCTGTTTCTAATAGTCTTTGCACACCGTTTAGGCGCATAGTTCCCTATTCCTCTTTATTATTCTATTTTTATTCACACTTACTTAGCAGTGAAATACCTTAGCAGGAAATGCAATTTGTTGCACTTTATCTTAACCTTGATGGCCTGATTATGAACAAGTTTTTATAATTTGAGCTTATATAAGCAAATGACGAAGCTAATATAAATAACCTTAAGTAATATAAGGGCGAATAATTACGCCTTCTTCACCTTTTACTTCTTCCATTACTACATAAGTTCGGCTTTCACTTACGTTTGGCAGTTTCAATAGTATGTCGCCTAATACGCCACGGTATTCTGACATATCGTTTACGCGCGTTTTAAGTAAAAAATCAAAATTACCCGATACTAAATGACATTCAATAATTTCTTCGTGCTTTTTAACCGCAGCACTAAACTCATCAAATACGTCGGGAGATGTTTTAGTAATCGTTACTTCTACATACACCGATAAACCTTGCCCAAGCTTAGCGGGATCGACCACCGCTTTATAGCCAAGTATATAACCTTCTCGTTCTAGCTTTTTTACTCGCTCCAAGCAGGGCGTGGCGCTTAGGCCAACTCGTCTGGCCAGTTCTACGTTCGACAAGCGTCCATCGTGTTGTAATTCCATTAAAATTTTACGGTCAATTCTATCTAATAATTGATGCATAGTACCAACTAGTTTTTTATGCTGTTTATTTTTATTATCTAGATGATAACACTAGATTTGACTTTAAAAAAGGTGAGACACACGGGCTTATGATGAATATAATAGTGGAAAATGTTAATCCGTTCTTAATAAGGCAAATGATATGATTATTGGTGTTCCTAAAGAAATTAAAAACCATGAATACCGTGTAGGTATGGTTCCTGCAAGTGTTCGTGAATTAGTAAACCACGGTCACCAAGTGATTGTAGAAACTGATGCAGGCATGGGCATTGGTTTTACTAACGAAGATTACACACAAGCGGGTGCTGAAATTTTAGCAACTGCTGCTGATGTTTTCGCTAAAGCAGATATGATTGTAAAAGTAAAAGAGCCGCAAGCTGTTGAACGTGCAATGCTACGTGAAGACCAAATTCTTTTCACTTACTTACACCTTGCACCTGATCTTCCACAAACTGAAGACCTTGTAAAAAGCAAAGCTATTTGTATTGCATACGAAACTGTAACTGACTCACGCGGTGGTTTACCGCTTCTTGCTCCTATGAGCGAAGTTGCTGGTCGTATGTCTATTCAAGCTGGTGCACAAGCGCTAGAAAAATCTAACCACGGTCGTGGCATGCTACTAGGTGGCGTACCAGGCGTTGAAGCTGCTAAAGTTGTTATCATTGGCGGCGGCATGGTTGGTCGTAGCGCAGCTCAAATGGCTGTTGGCCTTGGTGCTGAAGTTGTCGTTCTTGATCGTAACATCGACGTATTACGTGCTCTAGACGCGCAATTTGGTAATAAAGTTAAAGCTATTTACTCAACTGCTGATGCACTAGAAAAACACGTACTAGAAGCTGATTTAGTAATCGGTGGTGTACTGATCCCTGGTGCAGCTGCACCTAAACTAGTAACTGCTGAGCACATTAAAGCAATGAAACCTGGTTCTGCAATTGTTGACGTTGCAATCGACCAAGGTGGCTGTATTGCTACTTCTAAAGCAACTACGCATGCTGATCCAACTTTCATCGTTGATGAAGTTGTTCACTACTGTGTTGCTAACATGCCAGGTGCAGTTCCACGCACATCTACGTTTGCACTTAACAATGCAACATTGCCTTTCATCATTAACCTTGCAAACAAAGGCTATAAAAAGGCGCTACTAGATGACGCTCACTTCTTAAAAGGCTTAAACGTAATTAAAGGCCAAGTAACTTACAAAGAAGTAGCTGAAGCGTTCAACATAGAATATGTTGACCCACGCACAGCGGTAGAAAACGCATAATTTAGCGTTTCGTAGTTAGGTTGGTATTAAGTAATGTAGCTACCTAACTACAACCCATAAAAAAAGCAGCTAATTAGCTGCTTTTTTTATGTCTGATTTAAAGTAAATTTATATGAAACGCTTAATTATAAAATCTACTTTTACGCGCTTAGCTTGGCCAAGTAGTTTTTTAACTGGCTGCGGGTAATCATCCATTGTTTCTAAATCATCTGGGCCTGTTAAACGTCGGCAGTGTTGTAAAATTTCCTGCTTTTCGTTATCAATAGCATCCATAATTGTTTGCTCTGGATCTTCTATTAAAATACCGTTTTCGATATCAAGACCCCATGCACGCGGATTTAAGTTATGCCCACTCAGTAAATGTTTTGTTCTATCTGAGCAAATACCTTTTAAATGAAACGAATTACTTTCATCTTTCCACAGATACACATTTAAATTACCGTTATCGATGTGACGTTTTTGCGTTTTTACAAACTTATGCAAAATAGTTTCGTATAAATAAGGTAATGCCCCTATTTTACTAAACGGCTCACTTGGCGGTAAATAAAAGTCATTGGCTGTTTTATCCCCCACCACAATAGTAACTTGCTTACCTTGCTTTAATAATCGGCGCAGTGATCGCATAAGTGGCGCCGGAAAATTAAAGTATGGCGTATACAACACAAGCTCTTGCTCTGTGGTATCAAATAACGCTTTTATTAAACGATTTAATTCGTTATTACGACGACCAAGCCCTAAAAACAAACGAATACCTAATGCTTGCGTATTTAGTTGCTCTGCTGCGTTGTAACTTGCGACTTTTAAATCACGCATTAATTGCTTTTGATCAAGTTTGAAGTCGTGTAAACGCTTAAGCGGTCGTGTGTCTATGCGTGGCACAGCAACGGAGCTAATTAGCTTTGTCTCAATAAAATCAACCACTGAATCACACAGCTCGCTCTGCGTTATTAAAAAGTAACGATCGAGTCTGTAACGCTCGTTATACTGCAAATACACGTTGTTTAAGCTTGCGCCGCTGTAAAGTAAAGTATCGTCAATGACAAAACCCTTTAAATGTAATACGCCAAATAATTCTTTAGCTTTTACAGGTACGCCATAAACTTGTACGTTCGATTTAAACTTTTCTAAATCGTCACAGTATAAACTTGCGTTACCATCAGATTTCTCTGCACCAATTAAACCACGTTGCGCACGATGAAAATCCACCAGCACTTTTACATCAAGCGCAGGGTTCTCTAATGATACTCGATGCAGGGCTTCTAAAATCTCGCGGCCTGCTTCGTCATCCTGTAAATAAAGCGCTGTGATATAAATTCGTTTTTTTGCATTAGCTATCAAACGTAGCAATTGCGTTCGGTAATCTTGCGCATTGGTTAAGACGTTAACGTCTTTTGAAGTCAACCCGAATGCGGGTTTTTCCTGCCAAAATAACATAGTTGCCTATTCGCTTAGGTCACATAATCTATCAGTGACAAATAAAATTAGGTAAAACATAACAAAAAAAATCAAAGGGGTCATGAATTAACGCTGTTTTGTTGCCTGTTAGTCTATTTATTGAGCTACTTAGGTGTTTTAACTGTAAAAGTACTGAGCTCTAGTACACAATACTGCACAGCTTTTCGATTTGCGAAAAAAAATAATCGCGGATTTTGTTTACATCCGCCTTGATTTTCTTAGAATCGAGCGCATTAAAGACCGTATTAAACGTTTAGGAAAAAATAATGACTGAAGCAAAACATTGTAAGCTACTAATTTTAGGCTCTGGCCCAGCTGGTTATACTGCCGCAGTATATGCCGCACGTGCAAATTTAAACCCTGTTTTAATTACAGGCATTCAACAAGGTGGTCAATTAACAACCACAACTGAAGTTGAAAACTGGCCTGGTGATGCACACGGCTTAACGGGCCCTGCATTAATGGATCGTATGAAAGAGCACGCTGAGCGCTTTGAAACTGAAATCATATTCGATCACATCAATAAAGTAGATGTATCTAAGCGCCCTTTCACACTAACTGGCGACCAAGGTACTTACACATGTGATGCGTTAATCATTGCAACAGGTGCTTCTGCTAAATACTTAGGCTTAGAGTCTGAAACTAATTTCCAAGGCCGTGGCGTTTCAGCCTGTGCTACATGTGATGGCTTTTTCTATAAAGGTCAGAAAGTAGCGGTTGTTGGTGGTGGTAATACAGCGGTTGAAGAAGCGCTATACTTATCTAACATTGCTGACGAAGTACATGTTATTCACCGCCGTGATAGTTTCCGTAGTGAAAAAATACTTGCAGACCGCCTTGCTGAAAAAGCAGCTAACGGTAACGTTGTTTTACATTACAACCGTACGCTTGACGAAGTATTAGGCGACCAAATGGGCGTAACTGGCATTCGTATTAAAGATGCACACTCTGATGCGACAGAAGAGCTAGATTTAGCCGGTGTATTTATTGCTATTGGTCATAAGCCAAATACAGATATGTTTGTTGGTCAACTAGAAATGAAAGACGGCTACTTAGTTGTAGAGTCTGGATTGAATGGTAACGCAACTCAAACAAGTGTAGAGGGCGTTTTTGCTGCAGGTGATGTGTCTGACCACATTTACCGTCAAGCAATCACATCAGCGGGTACAGGCTGTATGGCTGCCCTTGATGCAGAGCGTTTCTTAGATAATTTATAAGCAATTAAATAAATTATAATAGGGCTGATTATTCAGCCCTTTTTTTATGTCTAAAATATAGTTACACTTTTACGATCAATTATAAAATAAGTACTGTATGAGAAATCAGCTATACCAATTAAGTGAAACCGATATAGCATTCCCCAATCCGGAATACGCATTAGAATCCCCTGATGGCTTGTTAGCAATTGGCGGAGATTTAAGTTTACCTCGCCTAAGTAATGCCTACAAAAGCGGAATATTCCCTTGGTTTAGCGAAGATGAGCCTATTATGTGGTGGTCGCCGAGCGAACGCGGGATTTTTGAACTGGATGATTTTCATATAAGTAAGAGCCTGCGTAAACATTTAAAAAAGCACCCTGTAAAAGTAACCATTAATAATGCCTTTGAGGAGGTAATAGAAGCTTGTCGCGATCAACGCCTTAATACCGATGGCACTTGGATCACCTCTGACATGCTCAACGCTTATGTTAATGCACACAATGCTGGCATTGCCCATAGCATAGAAGTGTGGAGCAACGGAGAGCTTGCAGGTGGCTTATACGGTATTATGCATAGTGGTGTTTTTTGTGGTGAATCGATGTTTCATCATCAAACCAATTGCTCAAAGCTTGCTATGTGGGCACTGGTAAATTGGCTTAAACGTCATAATGCGCATTTTATTGATTGCCAGTTAGAAAACCCTTATTTAATGACCTTAGGTGCACAAGTAATCCCCCGCTCAACATTTTTGACTAAACTAAAAGCTGCACATAACTATATTATTAATCCTATTATGTGGGAGCCACAAGAACTTGACGCAATCTATGAATGAGCAACTTCCTGCACGTGTTGGTTTAACCCAAGAGTTTGACTGTAGTTATTTACCCAACAGACAAGAGCAACTTTTAGTTATTCTAGATCCTAGTTGCTACAGCACAGACAAATTTGAGTCATTATTAGGCTTAGGGTTTCGTCGCAGTGGTAACCAAATATACCGTCCACACTGCCCAATATGCAGTGCATGTAATTCTGTACGTGTATTAGCACAAGACTTTATCCCATCAAAATCGCAAAAACGTAAACTAAACAAAGCAAAAAACCAGTTTGAAGTAAAATACTCGACGCAAGAACGCCCTGAGTATTATCCGCTCTATAGTAAATACATAACGATGCGCCATCAGGATGGAAGTATGTATCCTCCTGAAAAAGAACAGTTTCAAAGCTTTTTACTTTGCAGTTGGCTCAAAATCACATTTATTGAACTATGGCACCAAGATACTTTAGCCGCAGTTGCCGTAACTGATTGTATGAACAGCTCTATTTCTGCAATTTATACTTTTTTTGACCCCGACTTTGAACACTATAGTTTAGGCTCTGTGATGATATTAGAGCAGCTTAAATTTGCAAAAGAGCAAAATAAGCAATACGTGTACTTAGGCTATCAAATTGATGAATGCGATAAAATGAAGTACAAAACTCAGTTTTTACCAGCTCAAAAACAGCTCAATGATGAGTGGGTGGCTATTTAATTTGCAAATATAGCCCCTGCGCCTTTACTTATTGGTGTATTTTGGGCAAAATCTGCAGCGTTTAACTATTAAAGAGGTGTTACGCTAAACATGGCGAAAGAAGACGTAATCGAAATGCAAGGGACAGTCCTTGATACTTTACCAAATACAATGTTCCGAGTTGAGCTAGAAAATGGTCACGTAGTTGTGGCTCACATTTCAGGCAAAATGCGCAAAAACTATATCCGTATTTTAACCGGCGATAAAGTAACGGTAGAAATGACTCCTTACGATTTATCAAAGGGTCGTATCGTATTCCGTGCTCGCTAAGTAAGTGCGTAAACGAGATTTAGTTTTTGGCTAGTGTTTTACTAGCTTTAAGCGTTTATTAAATGTAATTGATAGACATTGACTAGCAATTACATTTAATAAACAAAAAACCCAGTTTTTACTGGGTTTTTTGTTGCCTATAAAAATGGCAAAAAAATGGCCCGCTATTATTTAGCGGGCCATTTTTATTTAACTTAGTTGTGTAATTAACGTTTTACGCTGGCGTTAAATTGCTCTCGTAATCAAAGCGAATCTTCTTGTCTTTAACCGATACTTTAACTGTACCGCCATCAACAAGTTCACCAAACAGTATTTCATTAGCTAATTGCTTTTTAAGCTCTTCTTGAATAACACGTGCCATTGGTCGTGCACCCATAGCCTTGTCATAACCTTTATCTGCGAGCCATTCACGCGCTTTAGGCGTAAGCTCAAGATTAACCGATTTTTTATCAAGCTGAGCTTGCAGTTCCACAATAAATTTATCAACCACCAGTAAAATAACTTCACGTTCAAGGTGGTTAAACCAAATAATGTTATCTAAACGGTTTCTAAATTCTGGCGAAAATACTTTATTAATTTCACCCATTGCATCGTGCGTGTGATCTTGCTCTGTAAAACCAATCGACTTACGCGTGGTTTCTTGTACGCCCGCATTGGTAGTCATTACAACCACTACATTTCTAAAATCAGCTTTACGACCGTTATTATCGGTTAACGTACCGTGATCCATAACTTGTAGTAAAATATTGTAAATATCTGGATGCGCTTTTTCAATCTCATCTAAAAGTACAACCGCATGTGGGTTTTTAATAACCGCCTCGGTTAATAACCCGCCTTGCTCAAAACCAACATATCCTGGTGGAGCACCAATTAATCGGCTGATTGCGTGGCGCTCTACATACTCAGACATATCAAAACGAATAAACTCAACACCCATACATTTAGCAAGTTGCTTAGTTACTTCTGTTTTACCAACACCTGTTGGGCCTGCAAACAAGAACGAACCCACTGGTTTTTCTTCGCTTGATAAACCCGAGCGGGATAAACGAATAGCCGATGTAAGTGCATCAATAGATTGATCTTGTCCAAACACAAGCATTTTAAGATTACGGTCTAGATTTTTAAGCGTCTCTTTATCTGTTGAAGACACATTTTGTGGTGGAATACGTGCCATCTTCGATATTATTAGCTCTATATCAGCCACACCAATGGTTTTTTTACGTTTAGAACTAGGCTGTAAACGTTGGTTAGCGCCCGCTTCATCAATTACATCAATTGCTTTATCTGGCAAGTGGCGCTCATTAATGTATTTAGCACTAAGTTCAGCAGCTGCTTTTAATGCTTTTTGAGTGTAGCGAATACCATGGTGCTCTTCGTAACGCTCTTTTAATCCATTTAAAATTTTAGTGGTATCAGCAACACTTGGTTCAAGTACATCAATTTTTTGAAAACGACGTACTAATGCACGGTCTTTCTCAAAAATATTTTTATACTCATTGTAAGTGGTTGAACCCATACAACGTAACTTACCACTTGAAAGAAGTGGTTTAAGTAAGTTTGAAGCGTCCATAACGCCACCAGACGCTGCGCCAGCACCTATTATGGTATGTATTTCATCAATAAATAAAATAGACCCAGGTTGTGCCTGAAGCTCTTTTAATAAGCTTTTAAAGCGCTTTTCAAAATCGCCACGGTATTTAGTACCTGCAAGCAATGCCCCCATATCTAGTGAGTACACAACTGCATCTGCAATTACTTCTGGTACTTGCTCGTTCACAATACGGTACGCTAAACCTTCAGCAATGGCTGTTTTACCAACGCCCGCTTCACCAACAAGTAATGGGTTATTCTTTTTACGACGACACAATACTTGTACCGTACGCTCTACTTCGCTGTCGCGCCCAATCAGTGGGTCAATATTACCTTCACGAGCCTGAGCGTTTAAGTTAGTTGTAAAGCTGTCTAGCTTACTTGCTTCTTCGTTTTGAACTTCTTGCACTTCTTCATGTATATCATCGCTGTCGTCGCCTAGTTCATCATCAGCTTTTGAAATACCGTGCGAAATAAAATTAACAATATCTAAGCGCGATACATCATGCTTTTTAAGTAAATAAACAGCTTGGCTCTCTTGCTCAGAAAAAATAGCAACCAGCACATTGACACCCGTCACTTCGTTTTTTCCTGACGATTGCACATGAAACACAGCACGTTGTAATACACGCTGAAAACCAAGCGTTGGCTGAGTTTCACGCTCTTCTTCTAAATCTGGGATGACGGGTGTTGTTTCGTCAATAAATTCTAATAATTCGGTTTTTAAGCCTGAAAGATTAACACCACACGCGTTTAAGGCTTCTCCTGCAGAAGGATTATCTAATAGCGCAAGTAAAAGGTGCTCTACGGTCATAAACTCATGACGGCGAGTGCGCGCTTCACGAAACGCGGCATTTAAAGTGAGTTCTAAGTCTTTGTTTAGCATTGGCAACCCCTTACTGAGATAATAATTTATACCACAACAATCGGATGTTTGATCACCCTAATTGGTATTTATACCAATTGTATTAAATTGGTATTATTCCTGCTCACAACTACAAAGCAGTGGATGCTCGTTATCCCGTGAGTAACGGTTAACTTGTTCAACTTTGGTGTGGGCAACATCGGCGCTGTAAACACCGCAAATACCCTTACCTTTTTCATGAACCTGAAGCATCACATCGGTTGCTCTATCGCTATCCATATTAAAAAACGTCGTTAAAACTTCAATTACGAAGTCCATCGGCGTGTAGTCGTCGTTATTTAAAACAACTTTATATTTTCGCGGCGGCTGTAGCTTTTGCTTTTCACTGTCGCGAACTGTGTCGATAACACCTGAATCTTTCATACCACTCATAATTAAATATAGTCTTGTCTTTGTAACTCAAGCAAACTTGAATAAAAAATAAATAAAATGTTAAAAAATAACTCAAAACACTTGACTGGTTGGCTAAATAAACTACAGTCAAACATAGATTGATTAAACCTTAGTCAGTCTAGCAAATTATACGGTTTAGAATAACTAAATTAGTCAACTTATTGAAGGATGTAGAAGTATGGCTTGTGGTAAAGTTAAATGGTTCAACAACGCCAAAGGTTTTGGTTTCATCGTAGAAGACGGCTGCGAGAATGATATCTTCGCTCATTACTCAACAATTGTAATGGACGGCTATAAAACGCTTAAAGCTGGTCAAGATGTAACATTCGAATTAGAACAAGGGCCTAAAGGCCTACACGCTAAAAATATTGCCCCAGATGGTGACATTATTGAGTGACGATTGTTTTGTTCGACTAAAGCGAGCGACCTTTTAAGATCCTCGCTTAATTCCTTAAGCATACTAACTTATCTCTTCTTCCCTTATTTATTGCCTCTTTTCATTCAAATTCAACCCTTTTCCTTGAATTTATTTTATATACCCCAATGTTCTAAGAGTTGATTGTTTAACTGCTTATTGGGCATGCTCAAACTCTAGCCCTTTTTATTTAAGCTTGTTACACTCTTGGTGCTAAAAATTGCGCATAACACCTTATCGCCTCTTTTATATGTACTAGGCTAAAGGCTGATTTATTTTTGTTAATTTTTTAGCTATAAATACGATTCCAGTTCGTCAGGTGTGACTATTCTGCTTTTATAAAAGAGCAACGCTGAGTACCAACACCTAACAAACTATTCATTACGAGCGTACGTGTTCATTAACTTGTTTAATAATATGTACTCACTCATAAGTAATGATTTTCTTTGCATTGTTGAATAAGACCTTATCGGTCGACTATCTAGGAATGATGATGACATCAAAAATTATCTATACAAAAACGGACGAAGCTCCGGCACTAGCAACTTATTCGTTGCTACCGATCATCCAAGCATATACAAATGCGGCCGGTGTTGAAGTTGAAACTCGCGACATTTCATTAGCAGGTCGTGTAATTGCTAGCTTCCCTGATTATTTAACAGAAGAACAACGCATCGGTGATGCACTTGCTGAACTTGGCGAGCTTGCTAAAACACCAGAAGCAAACATCATCAAATTACCAAACATCAGTGCATCTGTACCACAGCTTCGCGCTGTAATTAAAGAGCTTCAAGCAAAAGGTTACGCTCTTCCAGAATACCCTGTTGAACCTAAAAATGATGAAGAAAAAGCAATTCAAGCGGCTTACGACAAAATTAAAGGCAGTGCAGTAAACCCTGTACTACGTGAAGGTAACTCAGATCGTCGCGCGCCAGGCTCTGTAAAAGAATATGCACGTAACAACCCACATTCAATGGGTGCGTGGAGCAAAGATTCTCAGTCTTACGTTGCAAGTATGAGCGAAGGCGATTTCTTCGGTTCAGAAAAATCAGTAACTGTTGATACAGCCACTGATGTGCGTATTGAACATGTTGCAACTAACGGTGACGTTACTGTTCTTAAACAAAGCACACCTCTTTTAGCTGGCGAAGTTATTGATGCATCAAGCATTAGCGCTTCTAAGCTTCAAGCTTTCTTAGCTGCAGAAATTGACGCTGCTAAAGAAAAAGGTGTTTTGTTCTCGCTTCACATGAAAGCGACAATGATGAAAGTATCTGATCCAATCATCTTCGGTCACGCTGTTAAAGTATTCTACAAAGATGTATTTGCTAAACACGGTGAGCTTTTTGAAGAGCTAGGTGTTGATGTAAATAATGGTTTAGGCGACGTATATTCTAAAATTCAAACATTAGACGATGCTAAGCGCGAAGAAATCGAAGCAGACATTCAAGCTGTTTACGCTAACCGCCCTGCTATTGCTATGGTTGATTCTGACCGTGGTATTACAAATTTACACGTACCAAGTGACGTGATCATCGATGCATCTATGCCTGCAGCAATCCGTTCAAGCGGTCAAATGTGGAATAACGATGGTAAATTACAAGACACTAGCTTTGTAATTCCTGATCGCTGTTACTCAAGTGTTTACCAAGCAACTATCGATTTTTGTAAAGAAAATGGCGCGTTTGATCCAACAACAATGGGTAGCGTTCCAAACGTTGGCCTTATGGCTCAAAAAGCTGAAGAATACGGTTCACACGACAAAACATTTGAAGCAAAAGCGGACGGTTCTATCCGTGTTGTTGATGCAAATGGTAATACATTACTTGAGCACAGTGTTGAGCAAGGCGATATCTGGCGTATGTGTCAGGTTAAAGACGCACCAATTCAAGATTGGGTTAAGCTTGCAGTAAATCGTGCACGCGCAACAGGCGTTCCAGCTATTTTCTGGTTAGACGAAAACCGTGCACATGATGCGCAGCTAATCAAAAAAGTAAATAAATACCTACCAGAGCACGATACAGCGGGTCTAGATATTCAAATTTTAGCACCGCTTGAAGCAACATTGTTCTCACTAGCGCGTATTAAAGAAGGTAAAGACACGATTTCTGTAACAGGTAACGTACTACGTGATTACCTAACAGATTTATTCCCAATTTTAGAGTTGGGTACGAGTGCTAAAATGCTTTCAATTGTTCCACTTATGAACGGTGGTGGCTTATTTGAAACTGGCGCGGGTGGTTCTGCACCTAAGCACGTTCAACAATTCGAAAAAGAAAACCACTTACGTTGGGATTCTTTAGGTGAATTTTTAGCACTTGCTGCATCACTTGAGCACTTAAGCGTAACTGCTGGTAACAACAAGGCACAAGTACTTGCTGATACCCTAGATAAAGCAACAGGTACGTTCCTTGCTGAAAACAAATCGCCGTCACGTAAAGTGAAAGAAATTGATAACCGTGGTTCTCATTTCTTCCTATCTTTATTCTGGGCACAAGAACTTGCTAAGCAAAATGATGACAGTGAACTTAAAGCACAGTTTACTCAAATCGCTAGCGACCTTGAGTCTAATAAAGAGCAAATCGTAAGTGAGCTTAACGATGCGCAAGGCCCTGCAGTTGATTTAGGCGGTTACTTCCAGCCTAACGATGATGCAGCCTTTAAAGCGATGCGTCCAAGCACTACATTTAACGATATTCTTGCTAAATTAGTATAAATATCGGTTTAAATTTAAAAGCCGCTTACTTGCAAAAGTAAGCGGCTTTTTTATGTCTAAACTTTACAAAAAAAGGCCGCTATTTATAAAATAGCGGCCTTTGAATAATTAAATTTATTTATTTAATTAATTATTTAGTATCATACCAATTCGCTTAATTAAGTGATCAACTTTGAGGCAAGAAAATCTTGTCGATAACAAGGCAAAAATTTCGTTATTTAGTTGCTCTATATCAGAAATTTTTAACGCAGTTACCGTCAGATTTAATCCCTCAAATTGATTAAGTATTATTGCGGGTTGGTATAAGCACGTGGCATTTTTGAATCTGTCGTATAGCGGTCACGCAGTTTATCTTGACGAGATTGTGTAGATATCTCAACGCCATTAATAAACATTTTGCTCACATGGCTGCTTAGCTCAAACGGGTCATTACTCCATATTACTACATCAGCAGCTTTGCCTACTTCAAGGCTACCTGCATTAATGCCAAATACATCAGCAACGTTCGATGTAAGCGCTTTTAACGCACCTTCTTGGCTCATACCGTACGACACTGCATTACCAGCATCAAAACGCAGCTGATAAATATTGTGACTTGCATCACCACCTACCGTTAATAATACTTTAACGCCTGCTTTTTCAAGCACACTAGCATTATCTAAACTCGCATGAAGTGAATCAAAGCTTCCTGGTAAGCTATCCATTGCACTAATAATCACTGGAATATTTGCTTTAGCAACGCGCTCTTTTACTACAACAGCATCTTGCGCACCATTAAGTACTAGGTTAATACCAAATTGCTCTTTTACTTTAATTAGCTCAATAATATCCGCCGCACGCGAAACGCCAACCACTAATGGCATTTCACCACTGAGTACTTTAGCCATTACTTTATCTTCAGTACTTGGCTTGTCGTCATCTTTTTTCGCTTTTTTACCGGCTTTAGTTTTGTGCTCATCAAGCTTATTAATAAGTGTTTGCAAAGTAAAAGCACGTGAGCCTTTACTACGCTCACCTAAGTAAACAATTAAAGCCGCTTGTTTTTGCATGTCGCTGTCAAAACTACCACTTAAATCAACAACACTCGCAAGGCCTGAAAAAATGCTATCGCCGCCATGAGGAGTAATTACATCGCGTGTTACGCCGCCTTTACGAGCGTAAGGAATTAAGCTTGAATGTGCGTTGTAAGCAAGACTTACATCAAAATCAATACCGGCTTTTTCTTCCCCTGCATCGCGAGAGCCTGCAACTGCACTTACTTCAACCAAACCAAGTTGATTAATACTTGCTATAAAGCCTGGGGTTACAATTTGCCCCTTTGCATCAATAATTTGATCTACTTTAATTTCAGTTGGGTTAATCGCTGTGATTTTACCATCTGTCATTACAATGCTTGCCGCTTCTAATACACCTTGATCAGAAGACGTATGCAATGTTGCATTAATAATTGCTAGTGATTGTGCGCTTACAGCATCAGATGCTAATAATCCTGCAGCAACCAGAGAAAGCGAAAACGAACGTGATAAATTTTTCATTCTGGGTGCTCCTTATTGTTGACCTAACATAAAATCACTTGTTGCTTGGTACGCGCTGTCGTTTCTATCGTAAACTTTTGCACCATCAACAAACACTTGTTCAGCTTTAGCATAGACACTAAATGGGCTTTGATTCCAAATAACAACATCGCCCTGCTTACCCGCTTCTAGTGAACCTGTTTTGTCATCAATACCTAGCGATTTAGCAGCGTTAGACGTGATCCATTTAATAGCGTGTTGCTCAGAAATATCAAAACCATTTTCGTTAGCTCGGTACATAACCTTGCCCGCTTCTTGGTTTAAACGCTGAATAGTAGTATCTGAATCTGAGTGAACAACTGCACACGAGTTTTTAACCGCATCAACAATAGCCACGTTTTCTTGAACCATGTCGTAGGCTTCCATTTTAAAGCCCCACCAGTCAGGCCAAAGTGCAGCACACGAACCATTTTGCGCAAGTAAGTCAGCAATTTTATATGCTTCTACACCGTGATGAAAAGTACCTGCGTGGTAACCAAATTCTTTTGACAGGTCAATCATCATTGCCATTTCTTCTGCTTTATAACAATGATTATGAATACGTACTTCGCCTTCAAGCACACCGCGTAGCGTATCGTGTTTAATATCACGTACTGGTGCTTCTGGGTTTAAACCGGCTTCATAATCGGCATCGTATTTATCCCATGCACGTTTGTACTCAGCGGCTTCAGCCCAGGCCATACGGTAACCAGCCATATTACCCATACGGGTTGAAGGCAATACACCTTGACGACCATAAACACGTTTAGGGTTTTCACCACACGCCATTTTTAAACCATACGGCGCCTCTGGAAATTTCATCCCTTGCATAGTGTGCGCTGGTACATTTTTAAGCGTAACGCCGCGTCCACCAAATAAGTTAGCTGAGCCTGGTAAAATTTGTAGAGAAGTAATGCCGCCTTCGCGTGCACGATTAAAGCCTGGATCTTGTGGCCAAACAGAATGCTCAACCCACACTTCTGCAGTGTTAGGGCTGGTCATTTCGTTACCATCTTGATGCGACTCGACTGACGGACTTGGGTATGCGCCTAAATGTGAATGTACGTCAATAATACCCGGTGTTACCCATTTCCCTTGTGCATCAATTGTAATATCAGCAGTGGCTGTTAAGTCTTTACCGACTTGTTGTACTTTACCATCAACAAGTAATACATCAGCCTCATCTAAACGTTCACCAGTACCTGTAAGTACTGTTGCATTTGTAATAAGCGTGCTTGATGTAGAAAGTGGCTGATAAGTACTTGGGTAAGGATTTTTGTTAATTGTTATTTTATCGTCTTGTGGGCCGTTTTCTTGGCAGCCTACAAGTGCAGCAGCTAAGCCAACCGCTAATAAAGAAGGTGCAAATTTTTGCATGTTGTTTGGATCTCCTGTTTTTTTGCTACTTTAGCGAAACCTAAAGGATAAAGCCAAAAAAACAGGTGAAAACGCAGTTAATTAAGATGAATTTCTGTAATTATTTCTTTATATAATTGTTATATAGCTTTTCAAGCGCACCTTCGGTGGTAAGCGAGGGATCTTTACTAATAAAGTGCTTAACCGTACGCGTTACAAAATCAGAGTTTTGCTTGTGTAGCTTAGAAAAATCTTTAATAAGTGTATTACCGTCTTTAGCCGCAGTAACTTTGTCATGACGATGACGATACTGGCTCAATGCTTTATTAAAATCGCCTTGGTAGTCTTCAACCAAAATTTTATAAAAGTCGCTTTTTTGAACATTTAAATCGTTAATACAGTAATTTAGCGCCTCTTTAAAGTCGGTAAATATCATGCCTTCTACATCAAACTCTTTTGTTTTTTCGCGCACTGCTACTTTGGCATCTTCTGTGGCATAGCTAAAACCCGTAAAGGCTAAACGCTCAGCGGCTTCTTTGCCTAATTTCATACCCGCTTGAATACTATGGGCAAACTCGTCGCTCATGTCGCCAAGTTCGCTTTCTTCCCACATGTTATAAACGCGCAGTGGTTTAGCATATTTATTTGAGAGCTTTTTTTTAAGCTTGGTAAAGCGCTCATCAATCGTCATCAGTCTTTCGTTATGTAAAAGTGCGTGGCACTCATAACACGCAGGGATTGAGATAAAGTCAGCCTCTTCACCTAAATCAACGATACTTTGTAGCATATGCAGTGGCGGACAATGATCGCGCTCTGTCGCTTCGCAGCCACAATAAAAACACTGATTAAAATGCTGCTGATCGCACGCGTATGCTTGCTGATAATAACTGGCTAACGTTTTGCTCACCGTTGCTCCTTGAAAAAACACGACTAAATTATGGAGGCGATAATAACAGCCTGAAAAAATAAGTTATACCAATTGCATTAAATTAGTGCTCTATTATTTCGCTAAAAAGTAGTGCAATAACAGGCACAAATAACAACGTGTAGTTATTCTATACAAATAATTTTTAACGCAGTAAGTACACTATTTAATGCAATAGAATGATTATGTTTTTTATTAGTCGCTAGATTTAAATAACGGCCGCTATTAAACCAAATAAACCACCAAACACACCGCCCCATACTACAAGCCAGCCTAGGTGCTCGCGGATCATGGTCTGAATAATCTCTTTAACCATTTTAGGAGTAAGCTCATCTAAGCGCTCATCAACTAGTTTAAGCACCGTTTCATGTAGGCTTTCTGCGCTATTACCTTGTGAAAGTGTTTGGCTTACTAATGCTTTAAAATCGTCAGTTTGAGAAATCTCACTAAGCGACAATTGCATTTTTTCAATAAACTTTTCACGCATCGGCTCTATTGCTGCTGTGCCACCAAACATCCCAAGCATACTACCAAACTGAGACTGCTCTATTACCTCTAACAAATTGTCGAATGCAGGGTTTAAATCAACATTGCTAATTATTGGCTCAAAGTCGATATTGGGCTGTGCTTTATTGAGTAAATTATTAATTTTTTGCTCTGAAAAAAACTCCGTTAATATTAAGTTTCGTATAGCGACTTTAAAGCTTTCAAACTTAAGCGCTATAACACCTGAACCATATAAAAACGGGACTTTTTCGAATAACATATGAATAGCTAATAAATTAGTTACCGCGCCAGAAAGTGCAAATAAACCAACAGACAACACAATTGCTTGGTTAAACATAAAACCTACAACAACACATAAACCCGCTAGCAAATTGGTTATTAAACTTTTGTTCATTTTAACTCCACTACAGTAAGTGTAATTTTATTCAATATAGCCGTTAATTTTACAACGTTTAGATTGTTAAATTAATACCTTTTTGCCATAGTTTAAGTATCTGTTTAAAAGGCGAGCAATTGTTATGTGGAAAACAGTAAATGAGCACATCAGCCAAGCCATTAATTTTGACTTTAAGCACACCTACAAACGCCAATTACAAAGTACAAACACCGACAAACTATTTCATATTACCAATGGTACGCATAACTACTTCGTTAAAATAGCACTAAAAAGCGAGCTCGAGCGTTTAGAAAGTGAATTTGTTGGCTTAAAGCTTTTGGCGCAAAATAGTAATTTTAAAGTACCTGAATGTATTACAACTGGTGCAAATATAGAGTTTTCGTTTATTGTTTTACAATGGCTTGTTTTAGATAAACAACCCCACGACACGTGGACTAATATGGGTCGCAACCTCGCTAAAATGCATCAAAAACATGACCAAGCTATGTTTGGCTTTGATGTAGACAATTACCTAGCCACGACCATACAGCCAAACCGCTGGCACAAAAAGTGGGATGTATTTTACGCCGAAGAGCGTATAGGGTGGCAATTACAACTACTCGCTGAAAAAGGCATTAGCTTTATTGAGCCCGAGCGCTTAATTAATGCCGTTAAAGAACAGCTGCATAGTCATCAAGTCGAGCCCTCATTACTGCATGGCGATTTTTGGCGAGGAAATATGGGCTTTTTAAAAGCAGAGCCAACGGTATTTAACCCCGCTTGTTATTATGGTGATCGGGAAGTGGATATTGCAATGAGCGAACTATTTTCGCCACTTCCAAAAGACTTTTATAGCGCCTATAACCAGCACTACCCGCTTTCTCAAAATTACGAAAAACGTAAGTTAATATACCAGCTATACCCTATTTTAAATCACGCTAACATCTTTGCCGGTCACTATCTTACTGAAGCTAAACAACATATAGAAAAGCTGGTATTTGAAGGTATAAAATAAGTGTCATAAGCTGCATTTCAGCACTATATTTAATGAGTAAGTAGGCGTTCATCTGTAAGCGATTAAGTTGAACCTAACTTAATTATTTATAACTGGAGTGATTATGAAAGATTTTTTATCACAACGAATAACGTGCCCACACTGCGGACACCACATACATCTAGACTTAGACGCAAGCAGCGGCGATCAAGACTATATAGAAGATTGCACTGCCTGCTGTAACCCAATTCATTTAAATATGCATATAGACCATGCTAATAATAAATTGGAGCTACACGTAGACAGTGACGACGAACAAATATTTTAACTTAAGCCTGATGGCGTAAGTACTTCTCTACCGTATTTACAATAGTGTAAGTTTGCTGATCAACTTCAATATTAAACTTGTCACCCACTTGCGCTGCACCAATGTTTGTAATGGCGAGCGTTTCCGGAATTAGGTGTATCCAAAAACCTTGTTCATCAACTTCGCCTACGGTTAAGCTTGCGCCATTTATAGCAACAAAGCCTTTATATAACACGTACTTTTGCCACTCTTTTGGCAAGCTTAATTGTATTTTGCAGTTATTCTCAAGCTTCACTATTTGAGAGATTTGTGACGTACAATGAATATGCCCAGACACTATATGCCCACCCAGCTCAGTACCAAACGTAACAGAGCGTTCGTAATTTACTAAACTACCTAGCTCAAGCAGGCCTAAATTAGTTAACTTTAGGGTTTCGTCAATCACATCAAAATGCACTTGCGCCACCACATCATGATTACTTAGCTCAACTTGCACAACCGTTAAACAACAGCCATTAATAGCAATACTTGCGCCTAAATCTAAATGCTTAACGTACTCATCGCTCACCGATACAACTAAGCGTAACACACCATCAGCTTGAGTTTTAGAGACCACTGTTGCTTGTGTTTGCACTATTCCTGTAAACATAAAATCACTTAAAATTATTACAAAGTGCTAGTTTAACGTATCAACTCATAAAATCATTCACTACTGTGATTTTTATTTGAAACGCAATAGATTACAATTGCCGCCTGTTTTATTTAATAGCTTTTTTTATGACCTTTTGCAATTGGGAAGCCAAGCGTTTACTTTCCCTAGCTTTACCTGTTTTTTTAGCACAAGTTACACTTATTTTAATGTCGGTAGTCGACACAATTATGGCCGGCCAAGTTAGCCCTACTGACTTAGCTGCACTTTCTATTGCAACAGGAATATGGAACCCATTATTACTTGCTCTGCAAGGTATTTTATTAGCGCTTACTGGTATTATTGCGCAGTTTTCGGGCAGCGATGACCGCAAAGGCATTAGCCACTATTTTCAACAAGCGCTTTATTTAACCGCTATTTTGAGCTTTACAGGCTTTGGAATTGCCCATTTAGCAGATGCTATTATTTTTAAGCTCGATACAACGCCTGCAATTGCAAACCTTGCCATTGACTACATTCACTTTGTGAAATGGGGTGTATTTGGATTTTTAATTTTTACGGTATACAGAAACGTTACCGAAGGCATGGGGATGACCAAACCCGCTTTTTACATAAGCCTATTAGGTTTAGCTGTTAATATTCCGGTAAATTATATTTTCATAAATGGCTTATTTGGTTTTCCTGCTTATGGCGGCGCAGGCTGTGGCATTGCCACAGCAATTGTTTTAACTGTTATGGCAATAGCACAAGTTACTTACTGCCAAATGAGTAAAAAGGTAGATGCTAAAGGCCTGCTTTCATCATTCGAAAAACCTAATTTCACTACCATTGGTATTATTATTAAGCTAGGTATACCAATTTCACTTGCCACCTTTTTTGAAGTCACTTTATTTGCGTGTATACCGCTATTTATTGCGCATTTAGGTGCAGTGGCTGTATCCGGGCATCAAATAGCAGCGAGTGTAACTACATTGCTGTTTATGATGCCGCTGAGCCTCTCTATCGCTATAAGTATTCGTATTGGTAATCTATATGGTCAAAATAATTTACAGCAGTTAAAAGTTGCCGTATCGACTAGTTACATATTAGCTATTGTAATTGCACTATTTTTGGCACTTATGACTTTTACAGGTCGTGATTTAATTAGCCAACTGTATACCGACAGCCCCGCTGTAATGGCTCTGGCTTCATCAATTATGATACTAGCGTGTGTCTACCAGTTACCCGATGCATTACAGGTTGCTGCAAATGGCATGCTTCGTGGGTTAAAATACACCACGCCTATATCGTATATTACGTTTATATCGTATTGGTTAATCGGCTTTTGTTTAGGTTACGTATTGGCAAGAACAGACATAATTGTGCCAGCTATGGGACCGCATGGCTTTTGGGTTGGAATAATAGTAGGCCTTAGTGTCGCTGCTATTTTATTAATGCTAACAGTAAGAAAGCGTCTAAAATATGAATTTGCTAACAGTGATGCATTCAATCAAAACTAATAAACTCAGCCTTAAATCATTACCAGTTACTTTGCTGGTAATGTGTTTTTTAATGCTTACTGGCTGCAACAAGCCACAAAGTACTGTAAACGCTACTTATATTGAACGCTTAAGTAGCACAGTTAATGCAAGCCCAACACAGCCTACGCCACTCAAGCAACTCCCTTTACTGCAGCCTCCCCCAATAGCACAAAGTGACTTAACACTGAGTATTGTTGAGCTTGCAGGCATTAGCCAATGTAAGCTTAACGTACTTATAAGTGAGCACAACAACCAATTAGGGAAAACAGCCAGTGCTGCTGGGCAATTAAAATATCAAATAAACTTTATTAAAAGTGCACAGGTTTGCTTAAATACGCTTGATAAAAATAGCCCTAGTTACACAAAAATACTCGCAGCCAAAAACTATAAAGAAACACACCTAATGTACTTTTTTAATACCATGTTATTTAAAGAACCTGAGTTAAATCGTACCTGGCAACTCACCTCAAACGAGCTCACTACTGAACCCGCTGGTTTTCGCGATACCGTATTTGCGCTAAAGCAACTTGCACTCATTAAGCAGCAAATTAAGGCTAAAGAATTTAGTGAAATTAATAGCGACTCTATTTTTAGTGCACTCGAGCAGCTTAATAAATTTCAATTTAACCAAGCACTCATTCAATCAGTCCGCATGCAGGTCGTATTAAATAACAACGCTACACAGTTTGTAAAAACACTAAACTTTAATACGCTGTGCCCAGAGGATAAAAATAATAAAAACGCAAAAATCATAAGCAACGTATTTCAAAAGTTTTACCTAAAAGAAATTCAGCCCTATCAAGCGCAATTAACTGGTTATCTAGAGGTACTACAACCGCTTTATAATGAGCTTTGGTTTAACGAAAGTATCTCAAGCCCTCAAATTAATAACTTAGTCAAAACGGACTCAGCAAGTAACTTACTGAACTTACTAAAAAGCTCAGCTAAAAAACATGTGGTTTGGTGGCAAGTATTTTATAAAACGTGTGAAATAAGCCCAATATGAATAAAAAAACGGCAAATAAACTCAAAAACAACAAACTTGCTTGATTCACCAACCGCCACGCTATATATTAGCCGCCGTTGTTAAGCAATTAACACCTACTTAAATAAAGTAATACGACTGTAGCTCAGTTGGTTAGAGCACTACCTTGACATGGTAGGGGTCGGTGGTTCGAATCCACTCAGTCGTACCAACATTTATTCTTAACTTAAAGAGTAAATCTATTTAAGAACTCAAAAAATTGTACGACTGTAGCTCAGTTGGTTAGAGCACTACCTTGACATGGTAGGGGTCGGTGGTTCGAATCCACTCAGTCGTACCACTTCAAAGTAATGAAAAAAACCTAAGAAAAAGCACTACCCACTCTTGATCACCCGGTCCAAGGGTCAGCAGTTCGAATCCACTCAGTCGTACCACTTCAAAGTAATAAAAAAATCAAAGAAAAAGCACTCCCTACTCTTGATCACTCGATCCAAAGGTCAGCAGTTCGAATTCACTCAGGCGTACCAATTAAAGTTTACATTTCAGATAGTTAAAACGCCTCCAATCTACTCGTTTACTTTTCACAAAAGAAACTAAAGCTAAGACCTAAAAGATCATTGTAAAAATTATAGTTTTATCGATTTACCTAAAACGTCCAAACCATATTTTTAGCCTTTAATCTCACTAAAAACTCAACTTCTACCTTACAAATTTACCACTTTGCAATTGAAGATTAAGTGACCAGTAACCTAAACTTGTTCGTGTCATTTAATAAATTTATTTTAGAGCCCAGACTCAGTGAACAACTTGCTAGGCTGTGTTTTTTGAAGCTATTACTGAATTTTATTTTTATATAAATAAACTTATTAGATACCAGAATATATTAACTGATAATTGATGGTTCTTTCGTGTTAGGTTTTTTTTCCATATAAGACTCCAACCTGTCTGCTTCTCTTTTTACAACCTCATAACACTCGCAAGACTGGCACTCTAACTGAGGTCGGTCTATCACACTAATATGACCACGTTTATAAGTGATAATACCCAGTTTTTGTAGTTTACCAGCGGCCTCAGTTACCCCTTCACGTCTTACGCCTAACATATTTGCTATTAGCTCTTGAGTCATTATTAAATTGTTACTCGGTAAACGGTCAATCGATAGCAAAAGCCAGCGGCTTAGTTGCTGTACTATACTATGATGACGATTACAAACTGCGGTTTGCGCCGTTTGGGTAATCAATGATTGCGTGTAACGTAACATGAGCATACGCATATCAGGCTCGCTGTTAAACTGCCTGCGTAATTCACAAGCGGGTAAGCGATAAGCGGTCCCAGCACTTTGCACAATAGCCCGATTAGGGGTGCTCTCTCCCCCCATAAATACAGCTATACCTACAACCCCTTCATTACCGATAACTGATATTTCAGCAGATGAGCCATCAATCATCACATACAATAATGAAACAATACTATCTATTGGAAAATAAACGTAATCAAGCTTTTCACTTGTTTCATAAATAACTTCTCCAAGGGATAAATTGACTCGCTGTAAAAGCGGAAACATGCGGTGTTGTGCATCAGTAGTTAAAGCATTAAGCAGTGTGTTCTTCAATTGACCCATCGAGTGTGAATTTCCTTTTTATATGCCCAACTTATAACTAATAAAACCTCAAAGTAATGGCTTAAAAGCATGTAAGTCAGGATGTTTTAATAATAAACTCGGATTTTTTTATACAGTTATTGGGCGCTAGAAATGAAAGGTCGTTGCTTTTTGATAATAAAAATTGTTCTATTTTTATTAAAGAATTTTAAGGTGCCTTTTTACGCTTATTCACTTTTAATATAAGCCGACACTCCCGCTGTACTTCACTGAAATAATAAAATGTTCAATACAACAAGGCGAATATGTACGCTAACACACATAGTTTAAATTTATCTGCCTTTAGTTGATATATATCCATAATGATTGATGGGGGTTAAAGATAATCTACACCACAATATAGCGATAACTCCCTGTTATAAAAAAATCGAACTCTACAATTAGACTATGTGGGTTGACGAACCGACCCTTAACGTTGCTTGATATATGTTGGTGTATGTATTCAGCAATAAGATAAACTTTATGAACATTTTTAATGGTGCGCTATTGATTCAGTAGGTGTAAAGTTGGTCCAGCTAACAATGAGCGCTCTAAGCAAACAATGTCGTCTTGGTACCAGCATTTAGTCGATAGCGATGATAAATTAATCCAATTACTCGCTGCACCTTGCATCACAACAAACGGGACTTATTATGACTAATGAAATTAAACACTCAATCGCAAACTTTGCAGCCTTAGAAACTTCAATAGCAAATGGGGAAGAACAATCGGTAAAAGAATTATTAGCAGATCAGTCAATGCAAGAGCTAGAAAAAAGCTACCTGTTAGACTTAGCTAAACTCGGTAATAACAGCGCTATCATAAAGCTATTAAATGATATTCCAGTAAAAAAATAAATTTAGCTGGTTGCGCTATAGTACAAAAAATTAGCTAAGCATATTTTTGGTCAAACTGACATTTTGCAGAAATATTGCCAGTTCAATCAGTCGATTACATATCTGAAAATCGGTTAGCCGATTGCACAATTCTTTTTATCTCATTTTCTTCAATATCTTTTATTGTATCAAGCAACGTTTTTGCGCTTTCGATATCTACACGAGAATATATATGAATGTATAACTCAATAACTTGTTCATGATGGTTTACTATTTTATCCATAATGTCTGAGATATCTAGCTCTTCAAAGAGTGAGTTGCAATCAACGCGCTCAATAATTGAGTGCTTTTCGATGTAATCAAAACACCAGGTGTTTAGGGCTTTTACGTCTGCCGTATTTTCAAATCCTTGTACAATATTCTCTAAACTCTCCTCATGCTCAGATAGGTAGCGAAGCATCATTCGTGCTCCCTCTTCCTTATTTTGTTCAGAGCTCTGGTTTAGGCTATCTTTTAAGTTTTTGTGAAATAAAACGGTCCAATTGAGTACATCTCTAATTGTTTCAATTTGCATTTATTGCTCCTAAGTTTGATGATATCTATACAATATTTAAATATGAAGCATGCTAATTTTTGGGATTAGGCTCACTCGCCTGAGTGTGTTGTAAATACTGAAATAGCTCACTGTCGGTCGATAATACCAATGTTGTGTTTTGGCTAAGGGCAAGTTCAAGCGCCTGCAACGAACGGGTAAATGCATAAAATGCGACTGCTTGATCATTTTTGTTATAGGCTGAGGCGTAAATAGCGGCTGCTTTAGCATCAGCTTTACCTCTAATTTCTGTTACTGCTCGGTAGGCTTCAGATTGAATTTTATCTAAGTCTCGCTCTCTGTTACCTTGTATACGGGCAGCTTCGCCTTTTCCTTCTGACAAAAAGCGTTCTGCTATTTGACGACGTTCGCTGATCATACGTTCATAGATTTTAGGGCGTACACTTTCATTATAATTAATACGTTTAAAGCGAATATCCATAAGCTCAATACCAAATACTTTTACTTTTTTTGCCGCCTCATTAAATATATCTTGCTCGACAACTAAGCGTCCCATGCTTATAGGCACTAAACTACCAATATTTTGCTCTTTTTCAGCCTCGGTGAGTGACGAGTCACGCAAAGGTTGGCGATCTTTCGTTGTACGAATAATTTCGATTAATTCGTGTGTGGCTACTGCATTACGCGTTTCACTGCCAAAAATATCATCGAGCCTAGACTGTGCGCTTCGCTCATCACCTAAGCGTAAAAAATACTGCAACGGATCGGTAACCTGCCACCGCGCGTAAAGACTTACAGAAATATAAAGCTTATCTTTGGTCGGCATATCAGAAGGTGTTCCTTCCCATTCCAGCACGCGCTTATCAATAAAATTAACTTGCTGAACAAATGGCATTTTGAGTTGAATACCCGCCTCTCTAATTGGCTCACCAACCGGTTTACCAAACTGAGTAATAACAACCTGCTCTACTTCGTTAACCGTATATAAAGCGCTATATAAAGTAACCCCTACAAGTGCAGCTAAAATACTGCTGCCAAAGATTAAATAAGATTTCATGGCTGCTGTCCTTTTAGTGACGTTAAATTGAGTAAAGGTAATACACCGCGTGCTTCGCTATCGATAATAATTTTATTTTTTATCGTTGGCATAACATCAGTCATTGTTTCTATATATATTCGTCTGCGTGTTACCTCAGGTGCCAGTTGGTACTGTGCAAACAGCGCATTAAAACGCAGAGCGTCGCCTTCAGCTTCATTAACTCGCTTAAGGCGATAACCGTCGGCTTCTCTTATTCGTTGGTCGCGCCCCCCCTCAGCAAGCGGAATAACGCGGTTATATTCGCGACGCGCTTCGTTAATCAACTTTTCTTTTTCTTGTTGAGCCTGATTAACTTCATTGAACGACCCTTGTACTGGTACGGGTGGATTAATGTTTTTTAGTTGAACCTGATCAATACTAATCCCCATTACATATTTGGTTGCCAATGCCTGCATTTTTTGTAATGCCTCAATTTCAATCCCTTGCCTGCCAATGGTAATTACTTCATCTACAGTTCTATCGCCTACAACTTCACGCATAACTGATTCAGACACATATCGTAAAGTGCCTGCCGGGTCGCGCACCTCAAATAAGTACTTTTGGGGATCGGCTATCCGATATTGAATTACCCATTCAATCAGCGCAGTGTTTAAATCGCCAGTTACCATTTGGGTTTCTTCGCGTTGATTTGTTGCAGGTGAAATTTTTGGCGCAAATGAGCGAATATTATTTTCAGGATTAATATTTTGATCTGGGTCGGAGGCTCCAGGAGTAGAAAAACCAAACTCCTGCTTTAATTGCCGCTTAGTAGGCACTATTGTGACGTGATCAACACCTAATGGGATTTTTACATGTAAGCCCGCAGGCAGAATTTCTTGAAACTTACCAAACCTTAATACCAAAGCAACTGAATCACTGGGAACGGTATAGACTGCGCTATAGCCTGTAGCAATCAATCCCAAAAACAGTACTATGGTTAAACTAGTGCTAAATTTTCCACTCAGCAACTTCTTATACTTTTTAAACGCACCGCTCATCACTTTATCGATATCTGGCGGACCGCTTTTACTTTTAGAATTTGGATTATTTTCGTTTTGTGTAGAAATAATATTCTCCTTTTTAAGAAACCAAAAATATGGAGCCTTATTACTACTTTAGATTCTCATAAGCCCTAGCGTGCTTCGCAATCTAGGTGATAACTTCCTCTGTATAATTTAAGGGTAATAATTTAGGGGTAATGCTTTAAGGAATAGTTTTAAGATTTAAATTCATATATTTATAGATTAATTTAAAGCCAAAAAACCTTAGTAAGACATTAGCGTATTTATTTTAATTGGTCTGTTCGCTACAACACATAGCGTGTTTTAAACAATAGGTTTAATTGATAAATAAAGGGTTAAGTACAACTAATGAGTACACATTATTGAATACCAATTAGCCCCTTCACGCCCTATTTTGGCGTTGAATTAATTGATTTATTGCTCTTTTTTGAGGCAACCACTCGAATATATAAAACCCCAAGTATTGCAGAAAGAACCGAAGCCACTAAAACCGATGTTTTTGCGTTATGAAGGTGCTCGGCTTGCCCATCAAACCCCAACGTAGCAATAAAAGTAGACATGGTGAATCCAATCCCGGCGATAAGTGAAGCACCGATAACATGCTGAAGATTGATACCTTCTGGCAAGCAACCTATTTTGTAGCGTAAAGCAAGCCAACACGCACCCGAAATACCAATAAACTTACCAACAACAAGACCACTAATAATACCTAAGCCAACGGGATCACTGAGACTCTCAACAAATGAACTAAAGTTAAAAACCACACCCGCATTAACTAAAGCAAATAGCGGTAAAATAAACAGTGCGACAGGCAGGTGCAGCACATCTTCCCACCGACGCAAAGGTGTACCTGCATTTTCGGCTAAATCACGAATTTCGAGTACCTGTTTATGATCCTGTCTGCTAGCCAGAACATCTACTTTCTCAATTTCTTTTTGCATAGAGGTAATGGTTGTTTTTGCCTTTTCAAGCGACCTTCCTGAGCCCAACATTGAGCGTGCAGGAGCCGTTAAAGCAATAGCAACACCTGCTACAGTAGGATGCACACCTGACTGTAACATCATCCACCAGGTGGCAAGACCAATGATAATGTAAAAAAGCGGCTGCCTTATTCCGGCATAATTGGCGGCTACTAAAAAAGCAAATAGAACAACGGCGCATGACAAATACATCACCGATATTTCTTGGGTATAAAACACGGCAATAACGAGTATTGCCCCCACATCGTCAACAATCGCAAGACCTACAATAAAAGCCAACAAGCTTGTTGGTATATGTTTTCTTACAATTGTAAGCACACCTAATGCAAACGCAGTGTCGGTTGCCATGGGTATACCCCAACCAATCAGTGAATCTTGCCCCCAGTTAAACAGCGAATAAATACCAGCCGGCACGACCATTCCGCCTATGGCGCAAAAAATGAGCATGTGTCTATTTTTGGGCTCAGCTAAATCTCCAGCAAGTACCTCTCGTTTTATTTCAAGCCCAAGCAATAAGAAAAATATCACCATCAAACCATCATTAATAATGTGTTTAAGCGAGGTTTTTAGCTCAAAGTTTCCTAATGAGATCCCAATAGGCGTATGCACTAAGTTCAGATAGGTAGCTGAATAAGCTGAATTTGCCCACCATAGTGCAATGATCGTAGATACCAGAAGAAACAAACTAGAGGTGGTTTGAGCACGCATAAAATTAGAAAATGGGTCGTGCATATAGTCTAAGCCACGATTTAGTATGTTTTTAGAATCGTTAGGCATATCAGGTAGCCTTATAAATTGTGGGTGTTCGTTTTATCAAAACTTTTAAGATTTAAGTTCTCCAGTTTTACTATCAGTCAACAAACACTTCGCCTTAAAATTACTAGCATTAAGACGAAGTGCACACCCCTAATGTAAAATTAGATTAGAGATAGATTTAATCATTGTGTTATTACGTTATAAGGGTAAATATTTTCTCGGTTTTGGAATGCCAAAATAGCCGTATTTTTAATTATTCCTTGCTCAATGTTTATTGCACGGCGAATGGTTTCATCTTTTTGCCACTGCAAAGCACCTTTAAGTATCGTTTGTAAATAAACTATGAGCGCCGCAGAGATTGAACGCGTCGCGCTTTCCCATAAATAACTCGGTGTATGATCAACGCCATAATAATCCGTGTTGTTATATCGAAATAAAGGGTTTTTAAACGTTGTCGGCTTTGCAAAAAAGAATCCCATCCCCTCATCACAGCTAACATCAATAATTAAGCTGTTTGGTTTTAAACACTCGGCTTCTGATTCAATGACAAAGTTAACCGGATGAGCTGTTTCTTGATAAGTCCCGTTGACGATAATATCGGCTTCGCTAATAAGATCGCCAAGTGGTCGATTAGTCCCATCATGCTCAACAACCATCATGCGCGCCTCCCCTTCAAGACCTTCTCGTACCTTAACATAATGACAATCTAATATTTCTTCACGCACTTCGTGATCAGGACGCTGAATACAAATTATAATATCTCTAAAGCCATGCGCTTTAAGGGCGTAAATAGCGCCTCTACTCACTGCACCAAAACTAAATATAATCGTTTTACGTTGATCGCCATAATGACCATCAATACCCTTTAGTTGCAAAGCATGTATTACAGCGCAATACCCTGCCATTTCATTGTTTTTATAAAAAGTATGGCGCCCTACATTTCCGTTTGGTGACCACACATACATATCTTCAAAAGCAATTAAGGTAAGTTTACGTTCTATCGCCGCTTGTGTTATTTCATGCTGTTGAACGCAGTGGGCATAGCCCCAAATAGTGCCTCCTTCGCGCATTTCTTCTAAGTCAGCAAGTACAGGCTTTGCGATAATGGCAGTGCCAATATGGGTAAGTATTTCGCTGCGAGATGCAATGCCACCCGTTAACGTCGCAATATATTCATCGCTAACATTAAAAGCGGTGCCATAGCCTTGTTCAAACACCATTTGTTTTCTAAGATTTTCGGGAATTCGTAATAAGTGCTCTGGGTGAATAGGATACCGTCTTTCATCTGTCTTGCGGGATGTTCCGATAACGCCGATAGTTAATTCACTCATGCTAAGTCCTGTTTATAAAGTAAGTACGCTTGAGTTCATCAACGAATAATCGTACTTCGCCAATAAACTTAGGCGGTGTTTTTTCTGTACATTTATGGCTCGGATGAACCAACTCTATTTTACAAAGGTGTAATTTTGACAATAAATAATGAAGAGCAGTGAGTTAACTTGCATTGAGTTGCAAGCTGAAGCCTATTACCTTTTGAGTAAAAGTGCTGACTGAGTATATCAGAAATAAGTATTGCTAACTTGGGTATCTCAGACTGAAATAAAAGGAGTACTCGCTAATTACTGAGGTTTTACCTTAGTGATTTACTTTTTAGAGCAGGTTTAATCTGCTTTGTATTGGGTTAGCCGAACGTTTGGCTTTTATATCAACTTCGGCTATGTCCATGAGCGGTTATTACTAATTTTTTGTATGTAATCAAGATTTGGCTGCTTTGGTTTTCTTGTAAAGGCCAACTTATATGTATTCTTTTTTAACCTTTAATGGAGTCCCGTAATGTGGGTAATGCTCGGCGAGATATTTCCAAATAGCATGAGAGGATTAGGCTTAGGGGTTGCAGGGCTTGCTCAATGGCTGGCTAACTTTTTAGTTACTATGACCTTTCCAATATTGCTAGCCGGTGGAGGGCTTGCACTCGCGTATTCGCTCTATGCATTTTTCGCATTTATATCGGTACTTTTTGTTATTTACTTAGTAACTGAAACCAAAGGAACGAAACTAGAAAACGTGTAACTTTATCGTCCTAAATAGCTAAATTTAGGACGATAATTTTTTAGTGCCTACCCAACTAATCTATAACCTACCGCTGGCTCAGTTAAGATATGAATAGGGCTTGCAGGGTTTACCTCAAGCTTTTGTCTTAGTTGCGCTACATGTACACGAATATACTCAGGTCTATTAATGTATTGCTCCCCCCATACCTGACTTAAAATAGCATTATGAGTAAGCACTTTATCTTTATTTTGAAATAACATAAGCAAAATTTTATATTCTTTATTAGTGAGCTTTACATCGCTGCTGTTAAGCGTAACTGTGTGCTTATGCGGATCTATAATGATGTTACCGCATTGCAGTGCCAAACTGGGCTGTGTATTTACTCTTAGTAGCGCACGCATTCTTGCCAGAAGTTCGTTTGCACTAAAAGGTTTGGTTATATAATCGTTTGCCCCATTATCAAGGGCTGTAACCTTTTCCACCTCGCCATCGCGAGCCGAAAGCACTAATATTGGTATTTGGCTCCATTGTCGTACTTCAAGTAACCAAGCTTGTCCATCCATATCAAGCAATCCCAAATCAAGTAACACTAAGTCAAAGCTTTGCTCACTCATTAATGAAAAACCATCAAGCCCTTTCGCACTAATTGATACGTTATAGCCACTGGCACCTAGTAATGTTTTTAAAAAACTTTGCAATGCAGGTGAGTCTTCTAGCACCAATACATTAATCATTCTTTGCACTCCAGCTAAGTATTGCTGTCGCTACTTGGGTCAGCTCATCAATAGCTAATACAAATTCGCCTTGATGAAACTGAGCAACTACATCGCAAATTACGCTACCAAGACCAACTCCTTCATCCGAACTGCTTGGATGAGTAACTATGAGATTGCTTACGGCTATTTTATAGTGTGTTATATTAGCAATTCGTTCAGTATTAAAGTCCACTGTCGCCACTCCATCACCGTAACGTGCCGCGTTTTCGAATATATTCGCAAGCGCGATTTCTAAAAGTGTTATATCACCTATACAACAAGTGGCTTTATCAAAGACTAACGCTAAGTTAAAACCACTTAATTGCTGCTGCCTGCGTGCTTTAGCCTCAGTAATAAGTGTATGTACGTTGATAGCTTGCCATGCTAGCTGCTCTCCTATTTTATTTACCCGGCTAAGCTCCATCACTTTATTAAAATGCTGATTTAAGATTTCACTTTGCTCATAAATATTTTTTGCTTGTTCTGTAATTGATGCCTTACTCAGCTCAATATTTTCGTCAGCTAACATGCTTGATGAGCCCATAATAGTAGCCAAAGGCGTGCGTAGATCATGAGATAAACTACGCAGCAATGCGTTTTTAGCACGTTCTAACTCTGCTTGTACTTTCATCGATGCCGACTGGTTTCTAAGATTTGAGTTTTCGTGAACCTGAAACAGCAAGGACAGTGCCGTATCTATAAATGCACGGTTTTCAGGACTAAGTTCGGCATCTGAAATAAAGCCGCCCCATTGTGTGTTTTGTTCGATATTGAAGTACTCTCCATTATCCATTGTATTATTGTTCCAACGAAGCGTAATACCTAGATGGTTTTTAATCGATGTTGTAAATACTTGGCGCTGAGCGTTTATATCATCAAGCCCATTAAGCGCCTTAGCTAACTCATATAAACATCGTGTATTACTGGCATGTAACTGGGTATCACGAACGTTTTTACTTAGCTCGCCCGCCAATTTGCTTATCATCAAGCCAACTATAAGCATGACAGTAAAAGTGACTAAGTATTCAATTTTTTCGATATGAAATGTAAAGTACGGCAGTACAAAAAACCAGTCGGTACATGCCACACTAACTAACGTTGTAATCCCCGCTAAGGCGGCATTTTGACGCACCGCAACCCATGCCACCCAAAGTAATTGCAACATGACAATGTCGGTGGTCGTTAGCCACTCTCGAACTGGAAAAATAGCCAGCACAATAAAAATAGGCGCAATTGTTGTTAATAAAAGCGGCTTAAGCCATTTATTAATACCCATTTGTGCACTCCCATAAAATTCTCTTTTTATAGGTTACTGCTTTTTAATACGTTGTGTATAAAGTTTTTATAAAGATTTTTGGCTGTAGTGTTAAATGTTTATAAAGCTTAATTGATATGGGGTGACTCTTTTTTAAAATTCCATAGTCTTTGCTATGTAGTATTTTTTAAATAGGAACGCACATGGCACAGTTTGCAGTAATTGGATTAGGTAGTTTTGGTGTTACCGCCTCGCTTGAGCTTGCTAATCAGGGGCATCACGTTTGCGCAGCCGATATAAGCGAAAGCACCATTAACACGTTTGCTAATCAGTTAAATTACACTGTCATTTTAGATGCCAGTGATGAAACACAGCTTGCTCGACTCGACTTAACCAGCTGCCAAGCTGTATTAGTTGCAATTGGTGAAAACATAGAAGCGAGTATTTTATGCGTGCTGCATTTAAAAAACCTTGGTGTTAAACAAATATGGGTTAAGGCGTGCTCTAAAAGTCACCATCAAATTTTAAGTAAACTTGGCGTATCTCGTATTATTCACCCCGAGGAAGAAATGGGGATCAGAGTAGCACATGCACTTAACTACCCTATGGTTAACCAATACTTTGCACTTACACAATCTACATTTATTGTTGAGCTTGCCATAGATTTACATTTATCAGGGCGCAATATTGGCTGGCTTTTAAAAGAGCGTAACTCAGATATAAAACCGCTCACCTTACGCCGAGATGATAATTTTAATACAGACCTAACACTCGACACCGAGTTACGCCATGGTGATAGCCTTGTATTACTAGGCTCCAAGCATTATTTAACAAAACTTACCAAACGGTTTAAAGCCTTATGATCAACTGGCAAGCAAACGTACTTCCAAAGCAATTTAATCGCCGTTTAAATAATTTCAAAAGGCCTGTTAATCCCCCTTTAATTTTAACTGCTGGTTTTTTTACACTCATTATTTTCGGCACTTGCTTATTACTATTACCTTTTGCAAGTGTTGAATCGCTTAGCTTTATTCAAGCTTTTTTTACTGCATCCTCTGCGGTTACAGTTACAGGCTTAGTTGTTATTGATACAGGTACTGCGCTAACCACATTTGGGCAATGTGTTGTTATGGTACTTATTCAAATTGGAGGAATCGGCTTTATGACCGTAGCCGTTATTTCGTTTTTAAGTATTGGTAAAAATTTAGGCTTAAAACAACGTCTACTTGCAAGCCAAGCATTCGATACAAGCGATTTAAATGGAGTGATCCATGTAGCTAAATGTGTAATAACTTACTCGCTAATAATTCAAACTATAGCATTTTGCTTACTTTTTATTAGCTGGGTAGATGACTATGGTATTGCGGGTAGCGCCTACCAAAGTCTATTTTATACTATTTCGGCTTTTAACAATGCCGGGTTTGCGCTAGACAGTAATAGCTTAATGGCTTTTAAAAGTGATATATCTGTTAATCTTATTATCAGTGCATTATTTATAATCGGTGGTTTGGGGTTTACCGTTTTAATAGATATATATCAACAACGTCGCTGGCATAAATTAGCAATCAATACACGTATTGTATTAATTGCAAGTGCTGTAATTAATTGCTGTGCATTTTTGCTTATTTTTTTATTTGAATATTCAAATCCAGCCACACTGGCCAACCTACCTTTTAACGAGCAAGTAATTGCAGCCTGGTTTCAAGCTGTAACACCGCGTACTGCAGGCTTTAATACTTTACCTATTAGCCAGCTAACTTCCGACTCAACATTACTTACATTGTTATTAATGGTAATAGGTGGTGGTTCGGTAAGTACAGCAAGCGGTATTAAAATTGGAACTTTTGTTATTTTACTACTTGCTATGTATAGCTATTTACGCCAAAAACCACAGGTAACCGTACTTAACAGAGAGCTAAGCGACAAACTTGTGATAAAAGCACTAAGCGTTGTAATTTTATACTTATTTACGGCTTTTTTAAGCATCATGATTATGAGTAAAATCGAGAAAACGTCTCTTTTAGATATTACTTTTGAAGTAATTTCGGCATTAAGCACTGTAGGGCTATCTCGTGATTTTACTAGTAATTTAAGTATGCCAAGCCAACTAATAATTATTTTACTTATGCTGATTGGCAGAGTAGGCCCACTGACATTTGCTTATTGTTTTGCAAAACCTAAATTACAACCTCTTAAATTTGCTAAAACAACCATACAAATAGGGTAACTATTATTAAGACCACTTAGCCAGCATAATTTATGTAAGGTATTATTGCGGTGCAAGATAGAAAATTAATGACTCCTAAATATAACTTTATCTATTAGGAGTCTTTTATAGGAAAATAAAAATGAATATAAGCACTCTTTTTCATTATAGGTATGAAAATAAATAAAATAAGCGCCAAACCATTACAATAGTTTTGGCGCTTATTAAAGGGGTAATATTTACCCTTTCATTTGTTCAAGCTCTTTGCCTTTGGTTTCGTGTAAAAACTTAAATACAAATATTTTTCATGATGTTGATATTGCCCCTGAAGGCAAAACACTACAAGAAAGCCTCGATTACGTAACGCACATAGCTAACATTATCTAAAAAGAAATGCAGCGCACTGGTGTAAAGCCACTGTGGGGTACTGCTAACTTGTTCTCAAACAAACGTTTTTGTGCCGGTGATGCAACAAATCCTAATACGTATGCATATGCAGCAGCGCAAGTTAAACATGCAATGGAAATTACGCATCGTTTAGGCGGCGAAAACTACGTACTTTGGGGTGGTCGTGAAGGTTACGACACACTACTAAATACAGACCTTGCGCAAGAAAGCGAGCAGTACGCACGCTTTTTGAAAATGGTTGTAGAACACAAGAAAAAAATTGGTTTTAAAGGCACATTATTAATTGAGCCAAAACCACAAGAGCCAACTAAGCACCAGTACAATTACGATACAGCATCGGTTGCAGGCTTTTTACACAAGCACGGCTTACAAGACGAAATTAAAGTAAACATTGAAGCAAACCACGCAACACTTGCAGGTCATAGCTTCCACCACGAAATTGCCGTTGCTTGCGCTAAAGGTATTATGGGTAGTATTGATGCTAACCGTGGTGATATGCAAAACGGATGGGATACAGATCAATTCCCTAACGATGTAGCTGAGTGCACACTTGTCGTTTACGAAATTTTAAAGAATGGCGGTTTTACAACCGGTGGCTTTAACTTTGATACTAAACTTCGTCGTCAATCGTGTGAACGCGATGATTTATTCATCGGTCACATTGGTTGTATGGATACGATGGCAAAAGCATTACTCAATGCAGCAGCAATGATTGAAGGCGGCGAGCTTTCTGACTTTGTAGAAAAACGTTACGCAGGTTGGAAAGAAGACCTAGGCCAAAGCATTTTAAAAGGTGAACAATCACTTGAGAGCCTTGCTGCGTTAGTACACGAAAACGACATCTATCCTAAGCAAGTTTCTGGCCGACAAGAGCTGCTTGAGAATATTGTTAACCGCTACGTATAAGGACATCTCCTCGGTTTTAAAGCCGAGGCGTACATCATTATGAACTTGTTAGAACAACTCAAAAAAGTAACCACGGTCGTTGCCGACAGTGGCGATGTAGAGTCAATCAAAGCCCTACAACCGGTTGATGCAACAACCAATCCTTCGTTAATTTTACAAGCTGCAAAATTACCTCAATATAAACACTTAAATAAGTTTTTCACATATATAAGATTGTTATATCTGATAGTTTTTAAATTGCTCCCACACGGCCTCACCTACAGGTCCCAACACTTCTCCCCTTTTCTTAATAATGTAATATTTTAGAGGCGTTATATTTTGCACATCACTAAGTGACAGCATTTTCAGAGTATTATTTGCAATACCTTCATCAGCTAAATAACCTGGTAATTTGCCCCAACCCATTGCACTTTCGATAAGCATTTTTTTAGTTGGAAAGTCATTTACATACCATCGTCGCTGACCTTGCTGTACACCCCACTCTATGTTTTTTGAACCAGTGCCTGAGTCCTGCACAATTATTTGGTATTCGTTCAACAAATCAGTGGCTTGCCTAAGGTTTGGATTTCGCTTTAACAACAAAGGGGAAGCTACATTGATTAATGAGCCGCTATTTAACAAATGCTTTTCAATTTTCTCTTCTTGTGCAGAAAATTCCATTGTTGGTGTTATACACAGATCGGCACCGCCATCAAGTAAGGCTTCAATTGCACCTGTTATGTACTCTTGCCTGATTATTATTTGAGTTTCAGGGAACTGATTTTGCATATTTTTTAGTAATGGTAAAATACCTTTTAAATTAAATGATGCTTCAATTGCAATCGTTATACTTACCTCGTTTCCCTGTGCTATGTGGTGTGCAACTTGTTTAAGTTGTGCTGCATCATCTAGCAATTTCATAGCCTTATGAAACATAGTTTTTCCTGCACTGGTAAGCTCTAACCGATAACCATTACGACTAAATAAGGCAAAGTTAAGGGTATTTTCTAGTTGCTTAATACCTTGACTTATAGCTGGTTGAGTTTTGTGTAAAAGAGCACTTGCTTCACTCAATGATCCAACCTGAGCAACAGTAACAAACATACTAAGCTGTTCTAATTTCATAATTTACGCCAAACATGTAAAGCTAAAGTTTATATCTTATAAAAAAACATTCAATATTAATTAATAAGAACTGTGATTATTCTAACGTCAAAAGCTAAGCATCTGCTTAAATCACTCTTATTAAAGCTGGGAATAACATGAGCACAAAAGTAAAAAGAATTTTTATGTATACATCACTAGGATTAACAACACTTGCCTTTATAGCTGCAGGCTCTGCAAAACTAGCAGGAGTTGAGCAAATGCACTTATCTTTTGCACTCATGGGTTTACCTGCTTGGTTTGGCTATTTTATTGGTGCAAGTGAACTTGCAGGTGCTGTTGCTATTTGGATAAAAAAACTAAGCATTATAGCTGCAAGTGGTTTGTTAGTTATTATGGCTGGTGCAACATTTTTTCATGTAGTTTACGACAGTGTTGCCAATGCAATACCTGCCGTTATTTTATGTGCTTTTTTAATTAATATCATAATTAACCGAGTCAATGATATAAACGCCTAGGATAGTAAGTAACCTAGAGCTATTTTAAATACAATGAATAACGATATATTCGCTTCTATCGTTATTCAAACCCTCATTTACAAAATGACTAATGCTTTCGCATCTCTCATTTAGAATAAAGATAACAAACTCGATCTCTAAACAAACAAAGGCTAAGGTTGTTTTATCCATTAAATTTTAATTTTGAGTTCATACCCTGTATTTAATAATTAAATAAACGGCGTACTAAAGTTTATTACTTGGGCTTTTAATATGCCTAATTAACTAAGGTGTAAAATATGAAAAAAACATTTTTAGGCATTTTCTCGATTACAGTAATAACTTACTTACTGAGCGGCTGCACAACATCAAATAACGGTAATATTACAAAATTGAGTGAAGATAAAATAAGTACTAGATTAAATAAATTACCTTCCTCGCTAACCTCTAGTGATTTGTTCAATACCACTGTTGTTGAACCCACTCAGCTATTTGATAACCTTTATTTTGTAGGATATATCAGCGTAGGCACTTTTGTTATCACTACAACTGAGGGCATTATTTTAATCGATACCATGTGGACTCCGCACGATGCCAAACATGTGATTGTTCCTGGACTAAAAGAGTTAGGCTTAAATCCTGAAGATATTAAATACGTAATAGTTACTCACGGCCACAGCGACCATTATGGCGGCGCTCACTACTTTGAATCACATTATGGCGCTAAAATTTTAATGAGAAAAAATGAGTGGGACTACATCCATAATCCAAATGCACCTGTATTAACTGATCCTTTCGGTAACTTTTCTACCGAAATACCATTACCTAGCACTTACACCCAAGTTATCGATGGCGAAAAAATAAGTTTAGGTAAAACTAATTTAACTGTACTTGCTACACCAGGACATACGCCTGGTGGGTTGTCTTTGATAATACCTGTTACAGATAATGGCATACCTCATACAGTTGCACTTTGGGGAGGTACCGGTTTACCGGATACTAAAGAAGCAAATCAAACTTATTTGCACTCTTTAAATTATTTTCAAAAAATTGCAAACAAAAACGATGTTGATGGAAGTATCTCAAACCACCCGTTTTCACATGATCTAATTAATCAAATTAATACATTAAAAAATCGTAAATCTGATCAACGAAACCCCGTGATAACCGGTAATAAGGCATTTAATGAGTACATAGACGATGTATTGCGAAATAACGTTCAAAAGAAACTTTCGTCATTTGAGTCAAACTAATATAGCTTTTCACGCACCGGCGTTATCGTGCTAATGTATTTATAATGACGGTATATGTCGCTTTAAAGCGTTACTCATTACTAATATAAAAGCATAGTGCACTTCTTTTTATGAAACCCCACATTTGATAGTCTGTATAAAAATACAGACTATCAAATGTGGGGTTAATTACTTTTAGTTTGGTTTATTGTTCTACCAAAATGACCGATACGTCGTCTGCATGAAAATCAGCAGTCAGTTCGTTTGACTCCACATAAAGTAAAGCCGCACTTTCCTCGGTTGTTATTGAATGGGTATAAGTGCCCGAAAGCTTTACCCAATCGCCTGCAACTACGTTTGTAACAGTGGTTAGCTCGAGGTATTCAGTGCTCGCATGCTCAATTTGCAGTGTAAGTTTAATTCCTGGCGATACCGCGGTGCTATCGTCAGATAACTTAACCCACGCAGATACATTATAGGTTTTACCTGCTGTAAATAAGCCTTTTACATCTTTTTGTAACCCATTCCACGTTTCAGTTCGCCCTTGTACTAAAGCGCTATTATTACCACTGTGAGCTTGGGTTGTTTCAAGTGAAATAGTAGCACTGCCTCGTGATTGCCATGAATCAAGCCCAGCTTCAAAGTCACCATTAGTTAGCAGCTCTGCGTGTTGTTAAAAGTACGACCGGTGTTGAAAACCTTTATTTAGATCAGTTAGGTGCGTTTGGTAACGTTGACCGCTACCCTGCTAGACGTATTATAACTATTGTTTACTATTCGCTCGTACGCTTTGAAGAAACCAATCTTGTGAGCGGCGACAATGCTTTAGAATGTGAATGGTTTGATTTAAATAACGTTCCCCCTTTAATGTTTGAGCACGCCGACATTTTAAAAAGTGGCTTAGATTACTTACGCTATAAAGTAAGGCACGAGCCGATTGGTTTTAGCCTGCTCCCTGAAAAGTTTACCTTGCTTGAGCTACAAGGAATTTACGAGTCGATTTTGAATAAATCACTCGATAAGCCTAACTTTAGACGTAAGTTCCAAAAAATGAACTTACTAATAAACTGAAAAGCAAAACAAACCAACGTAGCTCACCGAGCTGCTACTTTGTACCGTTTTGATATAAACGTATACGAAAAACTAAGAGAGTTTGGTTTTACATTTGAGTTTTAAATAAGCAAATGCATAATTAAATTAATGTTTGGTCTTTAAGGCCAAATAACATATTGCTAATATATATGTGATGCTTATAATTCGTCCGCATTATTAATATAAACTAATCAAAAGGAGCTTTTTTCTTGAAACTTACGCCGCCCTAGGCAACCACTCCCCTTTTTCATCAGCACGTTACGTGCAACCTTAATCGCCGCCTGCGCGAGAATCACTGTTATTTAAATAAAATACTCCCCTATACTTTGGGAAACTAACTAATTAGGTTTATTACATGTTTGATCACGTAAAAAGAGATTGGCTCTCTAATGTTCGTGGCGATGTGCTTGCTGGTATTGTTGTGGCGCTTGCCCTAATACCTGAAGCGATTGCCTTTTCTATTATTGCCGGTGTTGATCCAAAAGTAGGTTTATACGCCTCATTTTGTATTGCGGTTATTATTGCCTTTGTAGGCGGACGTCCTGGCATGATATCGGCGGCTACCGGTGCAATGGCACTGTTAATGGTAACGCTGGTTAAAGACCATGGTTTGGAATACTTACTGGTTGCTACCTTACTCACTGGTGTACTACAAATATTTGCAGGCTTTTTAAAGCTCGGTGAATTAATGCGCTTTGTATCGCGCTCTGTTGTAACAGGGTTTGTAAATGCGCTGGCGATTTTAATATTTATGGCGCAGTTACCTGAGCTGACTAATGTTACTTGGCATGTTTATGCGATGACCGCAGCGGGCTTAGGTATTATTTACTTATTTCCGTATATTCCAACTATTGGCAAAATATTTCCCTCTCCTTTAGTGTGTATTGTTGTTATTACACTGGTTTCAATATTTTTGGGTCTTGATATAAGAACCGTTGGCGACATGGGCGAACTACCAGACACTCTACCTATATTCTTATGGCCCGATGTCCCCCTAACACTCGAAACACTGCAAATTGTTTTACCGTATTCAATTGGTCTTGCTGTTGTGGGCTTACTTGAGTCAATGATGACCGCCACTATTGTTGATGACTTAACTGATACAACGAGCGATCGTAATAAAGAATGTAAGGGCCAAGGTATTGCTAATATTGGCGCAGGCTTATTTGGTGGTATGGCGGGTTGCGCTATGATTGGGCAATCAATTATTAATGTTAAATCGGGTGGTCGCGGCAGGCTTTCTACCTTTATTGCAGGCTCATTTTTAATCATCATGGTGGTGTTTTTAGATGAATGGCTGCAGTTAATTCCTATGGCAGCCTTAGTTGCGGTAATGATTATGGTATCGATTGGTACGTTTTCGTGGACATCTGTTAAGGATTTAAAAAAGAACCCGCTTTCATCAAATGTAGTGATGATTTCCACCGTTATTGTGGTTGTTGCCACGCATAACCTAGCCATTGGCGTTTTAGTTGGTGTGTTGTTAGCTACGTTGTTTTTTGCCAATAAAATTGGTCGCTTTATGGTGGTTAAAACCAAGCATGATGAAAGCAACGATAAAATAACCTATGAAGTCGTTGGCCAAGTATTTTTTGCCTCAGCTGAGCAATTTATTGCATCGTTCGATTTTAAAAATGCGGTTTCTAACGTGGTAATTGATTTAACCCATGCACATTTTTGGGATATAACTGGTGTATCGTCACTCGACAAGGTGGTTATTAAATTTAGGCGTGAAGGCGCAACGGTTAGTATTATTGGTATGAATAGCGCAACCGAAACTGTAATTGATAAATTTGGTGTGCATAACAACCCTGAAGAAGTCGAAAAACTACTTGGCGGACATTAAGGAGAATGCAATGACTAAAATAATTACCTATGTAGATGGCTCAGCCATTACTAAAAATGTAACCGATGCTGCTATTTGGGCTTCAAAAAAGCTAAATAAACCAATTAGCTTTGTGCATACAATTGAAAAAACGCAGCAAACTAATATCGGCGACTACTCTGGTAGTATTGGGCTTGGTGCACAGTCAACACTTCTTGATGAAATGACTAAGCTTGACGAACAACGCTGCAAAGTAAGTTTAAAAATGGCTGACGAATTATTAAATTCAGTAAGTGAGCATGCTAAATCGGCAGGTGTTACTAATTTTGAACTAATTAAGCGCCACGGTGATTTGCTCGATACCGTTATAGACTTAAAAGACGATACACGCCTTATTGTTATTGGCCAAAATGGTGCTGGACATAGTAATAGCTTCGCGGTGCTGGGCTCACATATAGAAACCTTAGTGCGCAATGCAACACAACCTATTTTGCTTATTCCTGAAACATTTAAACAGCCTAAATCATTTATGATTGCGTACGACGGCCGCGAAACAGCCGACAAAGCGCTACAACAAGTGATTGATGGCGGCTTGTTACATGGTTTGCATTGTCATTTAGTGAGTATTAAAAATAACGAAAAAGACCTTGAAGAAAAATTTGTTAACGCACAGCACAAGCTTATCAGTATGGACTTTGAAGTGTCGGCAAGCTTTTTAGAGGGCAATATTTTTGACTCGTTAATGCAATATAAAGAACAAAATAATGTAGAACTAATTGTAATGGGTGCATTTGGGCACTCTAAACTAAGGCAGTTTTTTGTGGGCAGTAACACCATTAAAATGCTCGAGAACAGCGATGTGCCTGTGGTTATTTTAAAATAAATTTAATAACCTGCACCAAAAAGCCTAAAATCACTTAACTGATTTTAGGCTTTTTTGTTTTTGGCTTAGCTTCAAACTTTTCAAATAAAAACTGAATAAACGACGTAACCTTTTGAGCCACAAACTTTCTATGCTGCTCTGGCATAAATGAGCGCACGCCACGTTTGCTAAATGTTGCCATTATTTTTCGTTTACCGAGTTTGTCTTGTATTGCCAGCTCGCCTTCATGAAAAGGGGAAGCATCTATTGAGTTTGTGTTAGTCATTTTGCTCGTAATTCGTGTGCATATTTCATGGGTTAAATTTAACGCAATACACAATGAATGATAATGGGTGTTTTATTGACTGATAATGCACAATACAATGACAATACTTGCACCCTCTTAGTGCCAGGCGCGCACCAACATATAACAAAACAGGTTTTATCCTCACTCTAAAAACACATTTAATACTATTTAAACAATAACTTAAAAAACTGGCTGTATTTTTGCAAACATTCTATTAACAAGCCCGTTTTACTTACGGCAAAAATTTAGGTTGTTAGCACAATAGCTATTAGCAACCATCGGCAAAGAAGCCCGCACACAGTTATGCATAATGCGTATTTGTGGCGGGCTTTTTTGTTAATTGTATTTAAACCGTCACTTTAAGGAATGCCCTATGCAAACCTCGCAAAAAATACTCATTATTGGTAATGGTATGGTCGGACACCACTTTGTTGAGCAAATGCGCCAAAGCGATGCCAACGCAGACATTACTGTACTTTGCGGAGAAGCAAATCTTGCATACGATCGCGTGTACTTATCAAGTGTATTTGATGGCAAAACAGCCGCCGATTTAGCACTTACCACTCACGACAACTACAAACAGCTTAATATTAATGTGCATACCAGCCAGTGGGTTGAAGGCATTGATAGAACAGCAAAAATAGTGACCACATTAACCGGTGAGCAATACCCATACGACAAACTGATACTCGCGACAGGTTCGTTTCCGTTTGTGCCGCCTATAAAAGGTAACGACCAACCTCATTGTTTGGTGTATCGCACATTAGAAGATTTAGAACAAATAAAAGCCAGTGCCTCTGTAAGTAAAAGCGGTGTTGTTATTGGCGGTGGTTTGTTGGGGCTTGAAGCTGCAAATGCCATTAAGCAACTGGGGCTTGATACCCACGTAGTTGAGTTTGCACCGCAGCTTATGGCTGTTCAACTTGATGGGCAAGGCGGTACGCTACTAAAAAATAAAATAGAAAAACTTGGCGTAACGGTACATACATCAAAGGCAACCAGCGAAATAGTAAAAGGCGAAACCAGACGCTTTAGATTAAATTTTTCGGACGAAACATTTTTAGAAACAGACCTAATTTTATTCTCTGCCGGTATTCGCCCGTATGATCAGCTAGGGAAAATTGCTGATTTAGAGCTTGGTGAACGCGGCGGTATTATTATTAATAACCAATGCCAAACGTCAGATCCTGATATTTTAGCCATTGGTGAATGTGCCCTGTGGGACAAAAAACTATTTGGTTTAGTTGCACCAGGTTACAACATGGCGCGCGTTGCAGCGAGCCAGTTAAGTGGTGGCGAGCTTGAGTTTTTAGGTGCTGATATGAGTACTAAACTTAAGTTGTTAGGCGTAGAAGTAGGCTCAATTGGCGACGCTCATGCAAAAACGCCAGACTGTAAAGAACTTATATATCAAGATGCTATTCGCGGCTGTTATAAAAAAATCATACTAAGTGAAAAAGGCGATAAATTACTGGGCGCTGTACTTGTTGGCGATACCAGCGATTACGATACTTTATTACAGTACATGCTTAACGACATGGACTTACCAGAAAACCCTGAGTGTTTAATTTTACCAGACAGCGGCGGCGCGCCGTCGTTATCGGGCAGTGCCCTACCCGACACCGCCACTATTTGTTCGTGTCACAATGTGAGTAAAGGCGACATTGTAGGTGCAATTGATGGCGGCTCATGCGATTTAGCCTCGGTAAAATCATGTACTAAAGCAGCAAGCGGCTGTGGTGGTTGTGCGGCATTATTAAAATCAGTTGTTGATAACGAATTAGCAAGTCGTGGAGTTGAAGTAAACAACCATGTATGTGAGCACTTTGCGTATTCACGCCAAGAACTACTGCACATGGTAAAAGTAGAAAGCATTAAAAGCTTTGATGACTTACTAACTAAACAGGGTAGCGGTCATGGCTGTGAAATATGTAAACCTGCCATTGGCTCTATTTTAGCCTCAACATGGAACGACTTCATTTTAGAACCCGCTCATGTTGGCTTACAAGACACTAACGATACGTACCTAGCAAACATGCAAAAAGATGGCTCGTACTCTGTGGTACCGCGTATTGCGGGTGGCGAAATAACGCCCGACAAACTCATTGTAATTGGACAAGTAGCCAAAGACTTTAACCTGTACTGCAAAGTAACTGGCGGTCAACGTATTGATTTATTTGGTGCGCGCTTAGAAGAGCTTCCTGTTATTTGGGAGCGACTTATAGAAGCCGGATTTGAGACCGGTCATGCCTATGGTAAGTCACTCAGAACCGTTAAATCGTGTGTGGGTATTACGTGGTGTCGTTATGGTGTGCAAGACAGCGTTGGACACGCAATTGAAATTGAAAACCGCTACAAAGGGTTACGTGCACCGCATAAATTTAAAATGGCGGTATCGGGTTGTACCCGCGAATGCGCCGAAGCACAAAGTAAAGATATTGGCATTATAGCCACCGAAAACGGCTGGAACTTATACGTGTGTGGTAATGGCGGTATGCGCCCTCGCCATGCTGATTTATTTGCGACCGATTTAGACACACCAACACTGATTAAATACATTGACCGTGTAATTATGTTTTACATTAAAACGGCTGACAAATTACAGCGTACATCGGTATGGATGGAAAATCTTGAAGGCGGTTTAGACTACCTTAAAAGCGTAGTTATTGACGACAGCTTAGGTATTTGCGACGAGTTAGAAGCGCAAATGGAATTAATTACACAAACCTATGCGTGTGAGTGGAAAAAAGCAATTGAAAATCCAGATGCTGCCAAACGATTCCGCCAGTTTGTTAATAGCCCCGAAACCGACGACAACATTCTATTTGTGCAAGAGCGTAACCAAATTCGCCCTGCTACAGAAGCCGAAAAACGTGAGCAACGTAATACACAAAACCGTATTCCAGTAATTGAAGTTGAAGAGGAGCAAGCTGATGTCTTGGCATAATATTGGAACAATCGACAACCTAGTGGCTAATAGCGGCGTATGTGCATTAGTTAATAATCAGCAAGTGGCTATTTTTTACATTCCACAAAATCCAACGGCTGTGTTTGCTATTAGTAACTACGACCCAATTGGCAAAGCTAATGTATTATCACGTGGTATTATTGGCTCAATCGACAATAAATTAGTTGTCGCATCGCCTTTATATAAGCAACACTTTTGCCTAGAAACAGGCGAATGTTTAGAAGCAGAAGCAATACACTTACCGGTTTTTAATGCAAAAATTGAAGGTGGAAGTGTATTTATAAGCTCTGAACCAAAAGTTACAACAGCTGTGGCTTAGGGGAATAGTATGAGTGTATTGTCTTATTTTTCGGGTATTGAAAACGTGTGGCTAAATAAGCTTGTTGCTAAGTTAACGAGCTCAAATAGTCGCAGCGTCAAAAGCGGCAACGTTTATATAATTGGTGCGGGCCCAGGAGACGCAGAGCTAATTACAGTAAAAGCGCAGCGTTTAATTAATACCGCCGATGTTGTTTTATACGATTGGTTAGTAAGCGATGATTTATTAAAAACGCTTCCTAAAAAAGCACAGCGAGTATTTGTAGGTAAACGTGCGGGTAAACATTCGATGACCCAAGCTAACATTTGCGAACTACTGGTTAAATACGCACAACAAGGCTTAAACGTAGTGCGTTTAAAAGGCGGCGATCCGAGTATATTTGCACGTATTAACGAAGAAGCCGATGCGCTTAGTGAGCATAATATTAATTTTGCTATTGTTCCGGGTGTGACAACGGCTTGTGCTACGTCCGCTTATACGGGTATTCCGCTCACTGCACGCGATGTAGCGCGTAGTGTTACATTTTTAACAGCGCAGTTTGCCGATCCTAACAAGCAACCTCATTGGCAAAATTACGCGTTTATGCCTGCAAACAACAACCCCACTTTAGTGGTTTATATGGGGCTTTCGCGCTTACAAACGCTAAGCTGCGGTTTGCAATCAGTGGGCTGGCCAAGTAATACACCCATCGCACTAATAGAGAATGCCACTAGTACTAAGCAAAAAGTAATTACCAGTACGCTTGAGAAAATAGTAAATGAGCATGCTAAACACAACCTTCAAGGCCCTACCCTAATTATGATTGGTGAAGTAATAAATCATAAAATGGCTATTAGTCCTGAGTTACTAAACAGTGTAAATGTTAACGCATGACGTAAAATGAATAATGCACTTTTCGCGCTTACTACCTCCCCAGGAGTAGGCGCTTTTTTTGTTTTTAATTTGGGTTCAAGTTGTGTGCAATAACATACTTAAATGCACCAAATAAGTTAAAAGTAATGGCAAGTTAAATTATAGAAACACAGTGACAAATAAAAATAATACTTTAAGCAATTGTATTAGCTTGATTTTAAATTCAATGATGAAATTTATTAATGATTGGAACAGTGGTTGCACTTTAAAAACAAAAAAGTGTGGAATAATACCAATGGCGACAAGCAACCCTCTCACAAAACAGTTTTTATTAGCGGCTAAGTATCAAGAAATACACGCGCTAAAGCAATTACAAAACAGTTGTGCCTCGCTTACTAAGTTAGGCGATTTTGTACATCAGTTACAAAAAGAACGTGCAATGAGTAATATCTTTTTGGCCTCAAATCGCGAGCGATTTAAAACCCAATTACAAGAACAAATCCCTTTAAGCAGCAGCGCACAAACTGCATTTTATGATTCTCTTAAACAAACATTTATAAACGACAACGCCGATACTGGTCATACTCGGTTATTTAATTTAATTACCTATAGCCTGCAAACACTTGACGCATTGCCCGAACTACGCAATCAAATAGCACAACAAAACATTAGTGCAGTGCATGCTACGCAGTCATTCACTCAGTTAATTGCTAGTTTACTCAATATTATTTTAGAGGCAGCAGATGGCGCAAGCGATCCTAAAATAACGCGTTTGTTAGTCGCATTTTTCAATTTTATGCAAGGTAAAGAGTACGCAGGACAAGAGCGCGCCTGTGGTGCACAAGCATTTGCAGCGAGTAAATTTACCACTGAGCAAAAACAACAACTCGCGCATTTTGAACAAGAGCAAAACCACAGCTTTGACTTTTTTAATGAGTACGCCGATGCGCACCTTTTAAAATGCTTTGCCACACTAACAACACATCAGGTTAATAATCAGGTAGAGCAACTTAGAAGTTTACTGCAAAAACTCGATGACGAGAATGCTCAACCGCTCTCGCAACTAAGCGAAGTATGGTACGAAGTAACCACTACGCGCATAGATATAATGCACAAAATTGAACAAAATATAGCAGATCAATTAATTGATACCGCAGCAATGCAAATAGCCTTTGCTCAACGTAGTTTAAATACAAATAAGCAAGTACTTAACAATATGGCAGAGCAACACATAGCCCCTACTTTTGGCCAATTAGCCATTAAGCAACCAGAGCCAGAAGTAAACCAAAATATAGCGGCCGATAAGCTCAACAGTAATAAAACTATGTATGATTTAATTATCGAGCAAAGCCAGCATATAAAACAAATAAACCAAGCGTTACTTGACGCTAAAAAAGTTATTAGTGAGCAAAAGGTAATTCACCAAGCCAAGTACATACTTATTGAGCAGTTAAAGCTCACCGAAGAGCAAGCCCATAAACAGCTACAAAAACAAGCAATGGATACGCATAAAACCTTATTTAGCGTAGCGCAAACAATTGTACAAATGAGCGATTAAATATGCTGTTTTTACTTGGGCATGTTGATCTTTAGTAATACCACTACCCTAAATAATAGTTATTTATTAAGTTACAAATTTCACACCCATATTGAGTTTTGCCTTATTTTAAAATTGATTCATAACCTGCTGACTATAATAAGGTAAAACCCTAATTTGAAGTCTATTTATAATGCAAATTATTCAACGCATTCAAAATAATCAACTACAATAAGTTAATCATTTGTTGCATCTCATTTTAATGAGGCATATTTAATACTGTTGTAGGAGTTTGAATGCCCAATGTAGAGAGTTATATAGAAGGTGTATCATTAATAGATGAGCAGCAATTAACAACTTCTCTTGATAATGACATTCAAACAAACATAAAAAACATTGCTGAGCTAATTTTAAACATTTTTGATGCGAGCTCATTTTCTATTGTTGCTAATCAGCCTTCAGGTGTCGTTGAGCTATATAAATCAGGTTCAGAAATAGCAGTAGCTGAAGAGCAACTAGCTGATGATATTTTTAATGAATCGATTATTGAGCATGACCTTAAAATATTTAGAGTTATATCGCCTATTATATTGCCCTCAAACCTTAAGTTTGGATGGTTGATATTCGAGCGAGCAAGTGATTCACTACTTACAGAAAAAGAAAAATCAATTTTAAATAGTTTACAAAAAAACTTTGTAAATCAGTTAGTCCAACGTAAAAACTTATTAGATAAAATAAACAGTGCTAAGTATAATTCAACAATTTGCGAGCAAAACAAAAAAGACGAAACTGAAAAAGATCGCTTAATTAAAAAATTACAAAAAATGAGCGATGAACTTGATGAATTTACCAGTATTGCTTCACACGATCTCAAGTCACCATTAAATGCTATAAAACGTTTATTAGAATGGGTTTATGATGATTGCAAAGATTTACTCCCTCAAGAGCACCTAGAAAATTTTCAGCTTGTGCTCAGCAGAGCTAATAGAATGCAAGTACTCCTAGAAGATTTACTAAGCTACTCGAGAATAAATAGCTGTGATTCAACTCGTGCAAACATATCTTTAGAAAGTCTTTACCAAGATATAGAAAAAATTTTAGAAGTTCCACAAGCTGTCACTGTTGATATACATGCCAATAACGAAGTACTCGATATACCACTGATCCCTTTTAAAACTGTTTTTCAAAATCTTATTAGTAATGCAATAAAACATAACAATAAAGAGCACTCGGTTATCGACATTTCACTTATCCCCTCTAATCAATATTACATTATTGAAATAAAAGATAATGGCCCTGGAATTGACCCTAAATATTTTTCACTCATATTTAAGTTATTTCAAACATTACAATCTCGAGATGACGTTGAAGGTAGCGGCATTGGACTCTGCATTGCCAATAAGCTCATTATTAATTACAGGGGAAAAATTGAAGTAGCCTCCGGTGGAAAGCTTGGCAGTACATTCACTATTTATTGGCCAAAATTTTAACTATGAAATTATCAATTATAAACGAGCATCATGTTGATGCTGCTCTTAGAAGGAACGTATGAATATTTTAATTGTTGATGATGACTTAGTTGATCGCAAATTAATTAAAAAAATGCTTATTTCTGATGGCTCTCAACTTCATAACATCACTGAAGTAACATGCGTTTGCGAAGGGTTAAAAGTAATTGAAAACAACCACTTTGACATAATTTTACTCGATTATAATATGCCCAAAGAAGACGGTATTGAAATGCTAATTGAAATGCGCAAAAAACCTAAACTCGGTAATACCGCAATTATCATGATCAGCTCTTCAGAAAATTCAACCTTGGCAATTGAGTGTATAGAAGCCGGTGCTCAAGATTTTTTACCTAAAGGAGATATAACAGGAAGCAGTTTAAATAAAGCACTTATATATGCCAAAAAACGCTTCGAGGCAGAACAACGTATGCACAACAGTTATCTTGCTGTAAAGCATATGGCAGAACGGGATCAGCTTACTGGTTTGTCTAATCGATATCATTTTGAAGAAATACTAAAAGTAATGATAGCTAACAATAAACGTGCTAAAAACTGCGTGGCGTTACTTGCTTTAGATTTAGATAACTTTAAAAATATTAATGATACGCTTGGCCATAGTGTCGGCGACGAAATTTTAATACAAACAGTAGAAAGAATTCATAGTTGCCTGAGACAAAATGAAGGATTTGCTCGATTAGGTGGTGATGAATTTGCAGTTATAATAGGTGGAATTTGCAATATTAATCAAATAGGTATGATAGCAAATAGAATACTAGCTGAAGTGTCTAAACCCTTTTTGCATGAAGGTAGAACTTTAAATTGCAGTGTTAGTATAGGAAGTGCTTTATACCCAAACGATGCGACTGAATCTCATGAACTGCTAAAATGTGCTGACATTGCAATGTATCGCTCAAAGCAAAGTGGTAAAAGTAGAATTAGCTTTTACAAAGAGCAATATCAGTACGAATTTAGTCGCCGAGTGGATATTCAAAATAGTATAAAAGAGCATATAGAGGAAAAAAACTTTAGGCTATTTTATCAACCTGTTTATTGTTCAAAAACACAAATAATGACAGGTGTCGAAGCCCTTATCCGTTGGCCAGATACAACCATTCATTATACTCCTGATGAATTTATTCCTATTGCTGAAGAGTGCCGATTAATAGCCCCTCTTGGAAAATGGATAATTGCGAGCGCTTTAGAGCAGTTATCTTTATGGCAGCAAAGCTATGAAACTCCCTTAACACTATCTATCAATATTTCACCTATTCAGCTACAAAAAGAGATTTTAGAGAGCTATTTATTAGAGACAGTCAAAACATACAACTTAAAAACCAACAGTATTATTCTTGAAATAACAGAAACAGCTTTTATGGAAAATAGTAAAGAAGTGATTGAGATATTAACTTCTTTGTCTAACAAGGGATTTAGGATTGCTTTGGACGATTTTGGTATGGGGTACTCATCCATATCTCATCTAATATCTTACCCTATTGATATAGTAAAATTAGACAAAAGCATGCAGTCGTTGGATGGAGAAAATAATAAGCGATTAAAAATAATCGAGAGTTTATCTTTAATGCTAAAAAAATTAGATTTTTTTGTGGTAGCTGAAGGAATCGAAACGAAAGCCCAACATCAGCTATGTAAAAAACTAAACATAGACTACTTGCAAGGTTTTCTATTTTCAAAACCTATGCCTGCAAACGAGATTAACTTGATACTCGATGACTATTGTAAAAAATCATCCTTAAATAAATAGGTTATTTTGAGCCTCTGTAAAATTGAAGCTTAAATCAGACACCTATATAACTTTAAGCTAAAAACCTTTGGTTTGAGCCACATACTCAAACTAAAGGCTCTTCAATTGGCACAGCCTAATAGGTTAAAACTTAAAATACATGCACATCAGCTGTATTTATCTAAATGCTGACCAATAACAGCCATGACTTTTTCTTTTAACTCTGCTGCCTGAAAACTTCCTTTTACAAGGTAACCTTTTACAAAGTCGTGTGACATTATAATCTTTTTTTCTTCTTCTCTTTCAGATGAGCTAAACATCATAACTACACACGAGCTTATCTCTATCATTTTTCTGAGTTTAGAGAACTTCTCTAAAAATTGAATGCCATTAACTTTTGGCATATTAATGTCTAAAAATATAAGAATTGGAGGAAATCCATCAGGGTACTTTATTCTATTAGATTCATAATTTTCTAAAAATTCTAATGCTTCTTGACCATCTTTTTTTTCAAAAATTGTAAGGTCTAACTTGGCTTCTTTTATTAGCCTTTTAAGAATATACCGGTCAACTTCGTTGTCATCGACAATTAATATAGGGGGTTTAATTTTTGTCATATTAGCTTATCCAATGGTATTACTATTTTAAATGTTGTGCCTTTATCAGAGCTTTGCAGTGATATTTCACCGTTTAAGTACTCAATATGTTTTTTAACCAACGCCATCCCTAAACCAGAGCCCGTACTCGTCTGTGCATGAAATCGCTTAAACATATCAAACACTTCACCTTGATGCTTTTGTGGTATTCCCATTCCGTTATCTGTAACAGTAATAAAAAACGTCTCTTGTTCATTAAAAATATTACAGCGGACATAAGGGGAGTCTTTATTTCTGTCGTAATACTTCAACCCGTTTGAAATTAAGTTTTCAATAATTTGAGCAAAACGCGCTTTTTCTGACTTTATAGGTACTGATAGATTAATTGTTGTCTCGAGCTTACAAGGGTTGTCTTTCATAAGCCAAGTGAGTCGCTCTTTCATATCAATAATCAACTGATTAAAATCAATTACATATCTATCTTCACTACCAATTTCAGCTTTAGCTAATAGTAAAATATCAACAACAAGTGTCTCTAACTTTTCCATTTGTTGATAGATAACCAATGCATTTCGACTTGCCTCTTCAGTATCTCCTGCTTTTATATCTTCAATAACAAAATGCGCTAGGGATTTAGCCCCTGACAACGGTGATTTCAGGTCATGAGAAGCTCGATAAGCAAACTGTGCAAGTTCGTCATTTGCTTGCTGCAGGGAGGCTGTTTGGCTATTTATAATCTCTTTGAGTTCAATACTGTTTTCAATATTTAAAAGATCATTTTTAATCCGCTGCCTGGCCGCGATAACGAGTGCTTTTAATTCACCCGACGTTTTTATATCAAGCTCATCATCTAGGTTAATATTGCTTTCGGGTTTACTTGATAAGAGCAGGGTAAGATTTCGAATAGAGCTGGATATAGTACGAGAAAGGTAACTTATAAAAATAATATTAAAAAAAGATATGACGATAACAAGTGGAATTAACGTCATTAGTATAAACGATACTGTTTTTCTGATTGGTTCTTCAAACATCTCAGAGTGTTTGTTAAAGCTGACAAGTGCAACATTAAGGTTTAGTAAAAAATCAGCTCTACTGAGTTCACCTTTTTCATACTGAGTAACTGACAGTAGTGTTTTATCCGCAATTTCTATATCTTTTTCACAAATTGTTAAAGTTTGCTCTGTGTTAATAAATTTCATAACAGCATAATTTAATGGATTTATTTCTTCAATACAGTCAATTGGTTGCTGCCTAATTAACAATATATCTGACTCAATGGTATTTATATCTATGGGGAGATCATTTTCTATTTTTTTAACTGACTTAGTAAGTTGATGAGTATATTTTAAGTGAAGAAAATTAAGTTGGTGAAACTTGGCCCCTTTAGCTATTTCAAAAGCTGAGTAAACAGTAATACTTACCTCTGCAGCTGTTAAAATCACAATAAGCATCAGTTTTCTGGAGATATTCATATACGACACCTATTTTAGCTACTAACCCAACAGTTTATTAATAACACTATAATAATTATAGTATTTATCACATTAGGTATAGCAGGTTTTATCTTTTTTACTAGCTCCTCTATAAATAACAATTTACGCTTAACTTAGTTCATTTTTAATACAAAGCTTCTTTTTAATTTTAGTTTGCCACTCAAGAGCAAGCTCCGGCAATTCGAGTGCTGCTAATAATACACTTTCATAATCTGGATATTTTTTATCAAAAAAAGCCTGGAACAGTTTTTTTACTGATATGTCGTGCGAGGCTTTCTTCTCGATAACAACACTATCACCCGTTTTTGCAACGCCCTGCTCTAGTACCCTAAAATACACGCCAGTGCAGTAATGCTGCGTAAACAGTTTAAGGCTGTTTTTATTATTAAGGGCGATAGCTAATTTAAAACAAGGCACACGAGGCTGGCTTACTTCAAGTAATGCAGTACCAATTCGAATATGGTCACCTATGTGTATATTCGCTTCATCAAGGTCAGAAATCGTGAAGTTTTCGCCAAAGGCACCTACTGCCAAATCATCATTCTCGAGGGTTTGTTTCCAATAATCATAATGATTGTGCGAACACGCGTAAACCGCTTTATCAACCCCGCCGTGATTAACTAAATCAGCTTGCTCATCCCCTATAATATTTAGCTTTTCAATAACAACAGGTTCGTTAGTTGGCGTTTTGAATATTCCCGTTTTCACCTCTTTACCATTATGAATAAGAGTTTTAATTTTAGAGATATTAGTCGAGATGATTTTCATTGCGATACCAACGGATGAGGAAGTAAAGATTAATTATGCAGGTTTTAAAATTATTATAAATAAATTTAAGCAAAAAAATGACCGCTTAAGACTAAGCAGTCATTTAACAATATACAGTTTTTATTATTCTGCTTGTTTTAAAAAATACGTTTCGGCCAGTCCGTTATGTATTCCAGCTAAGTCTATTTGTATTTCATCGATAAAGTCATGCAACAGACCATTTTTAAGTACTCGTACGTCTTTATTTTCTAACTCAACAATTGCATCATCAATTGATTTAATAATTTCTGTTGAGTTTGGCAAAGGTAAAACCAATGCTTTTAATTCATTCATACAAAATAAAATAGATCGTGGGAATACTTTGCTGTGCATCACAAATTCTATTACATCAGCACGCTGTACTCTAACGCCCATTTCTTGGCGATACATTTGATAAGCACTTAACGAACGCAATAAACTGATCCACTGAATATTATCAAACGGCTTCACTTCTTCTTCATTAGTAATTAACGTAGCAGAGCGAATATCTAAAATTCGCGATGTCATATCTGCGCGCTCTATAATCGAACCAAAGCGGATAAAAACATAGCCCTGATCATGATTAATTGTGGCATCTAACGCCCCAAATATTTGATGGGCTGAATCTATAATCTTTTTTAAATAATCAAAACGTCCGCGCTTTGTTATCCCTTCTTTTTGATTATCTTTTACATAATAATAAAGAGAGTTAATTTCTTCCCATACATCTCGCGGTATTACATCGCGAATTGTACGCGCGCTTTCTCGTGCCGAAGTAATAGAGTTTAAAATTGACGAGCTGTTATCACTACCAACAAGTAAATACCTTAATGCTTTTTGTTCAGTAAAATCAGTATGGTTTTCTGAATACGCTTTACGCACACCAATAATATCAATTAATGGCTCCCAGCCGGTACATACGCCTTTGGGTAAGTCCATCATCAGTAAATTGTTAACGTTGATTAAACGAGCCACATTTTCCGCGCGCTCAATGTATCGAGATACCCAATATAAAGTTTCGCCTACTCTTGATAACATATTATTTAGCCTCTTCGTCAACAATCCAAGTATCTTTACTGCCACCACCTTGTGATGAATTAACCACCAAAGAGCCTTTAACCATAGCAACACGCGTTAATCCACCAGTGGTAACTTGCGTATCTTTACCTGATGATAAAATAAACGGTCTTAAATCGGTATGTCGCCCATCTGGTTTATTACCATCAAATGTTGGTACTGTTGATAAATCTAATGTTGGTTGAGCTACCCAATTTCGTGGGTCCGCTTTAATTTGAGCAATACACGCTTCTTGTTCTTTTTTCGTCGATTTAGGACCAATTAATAATCCATATCCGCCAGATTCATTTGCAGGTTTAACAACAAGCTTATCGATATTTTTAATCACATGGTCGCATTCTTTCGGATCTAAACATTTGAACGTTGGGACATTTGCAAGTTTAGCTTCTTCACCTAAGTAGTACTTAATCATCTCAGGTACATAGGCGTAAACTACTTTGTCATCAGCAACACCTGCACCTGGTGCATTAACCAAAGCAACGTTGCCTTTAGACCAAGCACGCATTAAACCAGGAACGCCCAGTTGTGATTCTGGTAAAAAGGCTTCTGGGTCTAAAAATAAATCATCAATACGACGATAAATAACATCAACTCGTTGTAGCCCTGTGATTGTTCTCATGTATACACAATCATCTTTTTCAACAACTAAGTCCCGTCCTTCTACCAGTTCGCAACCCATTTCTTGGGCAAGATAACAATGTTCAAAGTAAGCTGAGTTAAATACCCCAGGCGTAAGTACCACAACTTCTGGTTTATCTTGTGGACGAGCCGACATTGCCGCTAGCATATCAAATAATTGTGAGGGGTAATCATCAACAGGTAAAATAGACACTTGCTCAAATAATTCAGGGAATACACGCTTCATTACAGAGCGATTTTCAAGCATATAAGATACACCTGAAGGAACACGCAGGTTATCCTCAAGCACATACATTGTACCGCTACCATCGCGTACTAAATCTGAGCCACAGATATGCGCCCATATTTTATTTGGCGGATTTATTCCCACACATTGCTGGCGAAAGTTAACTGATTTTTCTAGTAACCCTTTTGGAAAAACACCATCTTTTATTATTTTTTGGTCGTGGTATAAATCATCTATAAAAAGGTTAAGCGCTTCAACACGTTGCTTTAAACCAACCTCTACGCTTTGCCATTCTTTTTTGCCAATGGTACGCGGTATAATATCAAACGGCCAGGCTCTATCAATCATATTACCTTCGTTGTAAACCGTGAAAGTAATACCCATTTCTTTAATTGCTAAATCAGCAACCGCTCTGGCTTTTACTAATTCTTCTGCTGATAAATTAGCAAAAAATTGTGCTAATTGTGTTCCATGCGATCTAACGTTTCCTTGTGCATCAATTAATTCATCAAAGAAACCTTTTGTTTGGTACGCTTTCCAATCAATTTTCATACACTCTTTCACCTTATCCATCATCATATATGACGTAGTTAAACTGCTATTCCATTCGAATCATATCAACCGCTACATCAAGCAATTGACTACCGCCACCAAATACCACTCCTTTTAAAGGAGTTACGTCAGAAAAGTCTCGCCCTACGGCTAGAGTAATATGCTGATCGCGTGGTAAAACATTATTTGTTGGATCAAAATCAACCCAACCAAAGTTTGGCACAAATACCGCAAACCATGCATGAGTTGCATCTGCACCTTCTAGCTTTTCTTCGCCTTCTGGCGGCATGGTTTCTATGTACCCACTTACGTATCGACCTGCTAACCCCACGCTGCGTAAGCATGCAAGCGCAAAGTGTGCAAAGTCTTGGCAAACGCCCCTTTTTTGTGCAAAAACAGTGCTCAAAGGCGTACTAATTGTTGTAAAACCAGGATCATAATGAAATTCATGAAAAATCCGTGCCATTAAATCTTTGCATGCAGAAATTATATTTTTGTGTGCATCAAACGAAATTAATGCGTATTCCTTAATTCCTTTATCTATTGGAATAAGCTGTGAAGGTAGTACAAATTCAGACGTTTTTAATAATTCCGCCGTATTTGGTTTAACCAATAAATCACGTACTTTTCGCCAAGCAATATCAACACTCTCTAAATTGCTATTAGCGCCGACTAACAGTTCTACCTCGCTGATCATCGTTACTTTAAGTTTTTTATGCTGTATTGCTATTTCAAACGCTGTTACCTGATTATTAAAATAATCAGTAAATGTTTGTAAGTAAGTCGGTGTAGGTTCAATTTCTACACGACTACTGTGGCATATTTGCCCGCGATTCGTTTTTGGCGTTAATCGCGCTTGGTTTTGACACAAACTAACAAAGTCTGAATAGTTGTATGTAGTCGAGTGCTTTATTTTATATTTCACGATTGAGCTTGCTCAATATTAGTCCAGTTCAATTTATTTGCCGTTTGGGTATGAGAAAAATACTGTAGTAATAATACATCACAAAATGTATCTAAGTTCATACGCGTATTATGGTTAAATTCGATTAACTGGTTACGTTGCCCATTTTCACTTTTTTGTAGGTAATCTTTCTCAGTTACATAGCAACTTGTTTTAGACAGTAAAATTGCTTTTTCGTGTGCCGCAATTACGCCTTGTCTGCGTTTTGTGGGTAAATGCTTACACAACTTATTAATTTCCTCTAACTGAAATAATAAAGAACGTGGGTATTCAGCATCTAAAAGTAATAACTCAAGCCCTGTACCAATGGTTTGATACATTCTGTATCGGCGCTTATGCGTAACTAAACTAACTTGGCAACTTAGCACTGCTTCAAGTAAGCCAAGCTCTTCGGGCTCGTCTAACTCTTTGGTTAATAAAGCCGCACTTAGTGATGTTATTTGTAAGCTCCGCTCTACTCTTCTGCCCATTTCGAGTAAAAACCAGCCGTTACTATTTGGCATACAATCTGTAATCGAGCCATTAAAAGCCATAATTGAGCCTATAACTCTATCTAGGCTGCTTTGCATTGCACGCGTTGGGATATTAATATTTACATTTTTAAATACTTTAATTTGCTCATTAATATCATCAATTATTCGGCGGCTATCATGAGATAGTAATTCTTGAATTTGCACCGACGCATTAGCAATGTACTTTAATGTATTAATAATACTGCCAGCGCATTGCTCGTCTGCAAGGAGTTGAAAGGCAGTTTCTTTAGACAGATTTACATCAATTCCATCTAGTTTTAAATCAGGTTCTATATAGGGATAAACAATATATTGCGACCTAATGGCATTAGAAAGCCGTGCAACTATACTTTTTCGTATTGAATCTGGGTAAACAGAAAATTCGGTGTACTTGTCTATAAAAATACGCAATATACGTATGGTGTTTTCGCAGCGTTCTAAGTATCGGCCCAACCAAAAAAGGTGCTCAGCCGTACGGCTCGAAATAACCCCTTCGAGTAGCGTTACATCCATTCTTTTTCTAATTGGCACCGGTGGATTATGCTCGCCTAAATCAACTCTATCGGCTGTATTTATCCATGTATCTTTGATCCAACCAGATACTCTTGGGTTGTTACTTTTTTCGTTCGAAAAACACAGTGCTGAAGGAAGTACTTCTACGCCATTTTCAGTGGTTAATGCATAACACCTAAACACCACTGGCTTGGAGATTAATTGCCCGTCATGCCAAAATGGTGCACTGCTAAAAGAAGGTTTTTCTTGGAAAAAGTAATTATCGGGTTCTTTGCTAATAAGTAGCTTTATTTCTTGCTCGTCTAACACTCCATCTAACTTGAGTGTAGGGTCTATAGCAGATAGTAGTTCGAGGTTATTCCAATCAACGGCTTGCGCTTCTTTTACACTTAAATAATTTGGCTCACCTAATAACAGCGGTTGTTTTAAAATTTGCTGCGATAACTTTTCTAAGTTGCACTTTATTGAAGGTGACGAGAGCACACCGCTACCAAACGGGTTTAAAACCTTAACCGACCCTTGTCGTACCGATTGTAATAAGCCCGGAATACCATGAAGTGAATATTCAGTTTGCTCTAAAGAGTCAATACAACGATCAGAAACCCAGCGTAAAATGACATTAATTTTACCCAAGCCTTGTAACGATTTTAAACAAACGTCACCACCACGTACGGTTAAGTCGGCGCTTTGTACTAATGTGTAGCCAAAGTAGGTAGATAGGAATGCATGCTCGTTGTAGTTAGGGTCATCAATTCCTTGGGTGAGAATTACAATGCGTGGGTCATCCATATAGTGGGTATATTCATTAATACCCTCTTGGAATAGGTTTAAAAACTCTTTAATTTGCTGAACATTACATTCTGCAAATTCTTCAGCCATTACACGCCTTGCAATAATACGGCTTTTAATTAATAGCCCTAAGCCCAGCGGGCACTGGCAATGATCGCTTAATACTTTAAATTCGCCTGTTGGCGTGCGGTAAACATCTAATGCTGTAAAAAAAAGTGTTAATTCGTTACTAGGTAAACTAAAACCTTCGCGTAAGTAATTAGGGTCTTGAAAAAGCTGCTTTGCAGGAATATGGCCATCAACTAATAGAGTTTGGTCACCGTAAATATCTTGCTGAATTTTATTTAATAGAAGGGTTCTTTGTTTTATTCCCTCTTCGAGCAAGGTCCAATCAGCTTTTGATAACATAAAAGGCAACGGGTCGAAGTGCCATTGCTTATTACTTTCATTTTTAATATTGCCATTTTGTAGTAATTGGCTAATTTCTGTAGCGCGGCTACTAACATCATCTGCTGTTAGGCTAGCTAAACGCTTAAATAAAGTATCCCAATGGTCTGGGTTTAAACCACTGTGGTTTGCTAGTTCATCATGTCCATGTGATTTATCAAGGTATAAAGACAACCACTCAGGCAATTCCGGCATCGCGTTATTGTTAATATACAAGCTGAAAGTGCTCCAATTTATAGTAAATAGCCGTGTTCATAATGATGCTTTAAAAATATTTAGTCATTCCACTTTAAATAATTTCAAAGTGGAATGACACAACTATCAATTATTATTTAAAGTTAGGCTGCCTGCGTAAATCCAAGGTATTTGGATAATCAGGATTACTACTTTCTTCATCAGGTACCACGTATTCACTTGCGCTTTGCGCCGACTGAAAACTATGCGTAACCGCCGATGGGCTCCAGCTTGGTTCTGCTGATGCAAGTAAAGATGGTGTATGCCCATGCTCCCAAAATCTTGCGACTCTGCGCCCTTCTGCTTCAAATGCATTAACCGGTAGCGTTTCAGGATTACGCCCACCAGCATGGCTCACATGATATACAAAGCCTCCAACTGAACGTCCTTCCCACGTATCGATTAAATCAAAAACTAATGGTGCATGTACGCCAATAGTTGGGTGAAGCGCTGTAGGTGGTTGCCAAGCTCTGTATCGTATACCCGCGACCATTTCATCTTTTGCTTTACCTTTAACCGGTTTAAGCGGCACTCTTCGACCATTACACGTTACAACATAGCGATCGCTCATTACTCCTTGTACTTTTATTTGCACTCTTTCTAATGACGAATCTACATAGCGCGCCGTACCCGACGCACTTGCCTCTTCGCCTAGTACATGCCAAGGCTCGATTGCGGTTCTAAGCTCAAGTGTAACGTTATCAAGTTCTCGCGTGCCACATACCGGAAACCTAAATTCAAAAAATGGATTTAACCAACTTAACTGAAATTGAAAACCTGCTTGTTGTAAATCGCGGCTTACTTCAGCTAAATCGTTTTCTACATATTGTGGTAATAAAAACTTATCGTGTAACTCAGTACCCCAACGTATTAATGGCTTGTGGTAAGGTTTTTTCCAAAACCAAGCAAGTAAAGTACGCAACAGTAGCATTTGCACTAAACTCATTTGTGAATGTGGAGGCATTTCAAAGCCTCTAAATTCTACAATCCCTAAACGACCTGTGGCTGAATCGGGTGAATAGAGCTTATCTATACAAAATTCTGCTCTGTGTGTATTACCCGTTAAATCCACCAATAAATTACGCAGTAACCTATCAACTAACCAAGGCTCAGGCACCTCACCTTCGGGCATATGTGAGAAAGCAATTTCTAGCTCGTATAAAACTTCATCACGGGCTTCATCCACTCGCGGTGCTTGGCTTGTAGGACCAATAAAAAGCCCCGAAAACAAATACGACAAACCAGGATGATGCTGCCAATAGGTAATAAAACTTCTTAAAATATCAGGTCTGCGTAAAAATGGGCTTTGATCAGGTGTTTCGCCACCAAGCGTTACGTGGTTACCACCACCAGTACCAGTATGGCGACCATCTGCCATAAACTTATCGGTACCTAATCGGCATTCTTTTGCTAAACCATATAGCGTTGTGGTTCGACTGACTAATTGATCCCACGATGTTGAAGGATGAATATTTACTTCAATAACACCTGGATCTGGCGTTACAGCGTATTTTTCTACGCGGCTATCTTTAGGTGGGCTATAGCCTTCAATAACAAGCGGCATTTTAAGTTCTTTAGCCACACTCTCTATACTACTTATTAAACCCATGTAATGTTCAAAATGACTTGTTGGTGGCATAAATATATATAAACGCCCCTCTCTCACTTCCATGACAAGCGCAGTTTTAACCATTTCTTTACCAATAAAGCCCTTTTTAAGCTTTTTAGCTTTGGTAAAATTTTCTGGAATATCAAACGGGTCGCGGTCAATAATATTGCCGCTCCACTCAAGGCTGTCTAAAGGTAGGCGATAACCAAGTGGTGATTCACCCGGTAATAAAAAACAATGACCCCGTTTAAACTCCCACGTACACGACTGCCAACAGTTTTTACTATCGTTCCATTTTAAAGGTAGAACATAGCCAACAGGCTTTTCTATGCCTTTATCCATTTTAGCTAAAAAGCCTTTTCGGCTCATTGCATGAAGAAGCTCTGGTTGATCTGGCTTTATTTCGGTAGGTAATGAGGCTTCTTGCCACATGTGATATAAAATATCTTCATAAGCCGTAGTAAGTGCCTTGGTTTCAAGACCAAGTGAGTCACACAGTTTATCAGCAAACTTTTTAGTATCGGTATGATCAAATTTGTAATCTTTATTAGGATCGGCTAATAGTGCAGCATCTTGCCATAAAGGCTCACCATCTTTGCGCCAATAACATGCGTATTGCCAACGTGGTAATGGCTCACCCGGATACCATTTACCTTGTCCGTAATGAGTAAAGCCACCTTTTGTGTATACTTTATTCATTTCTACAAATAAATTTTGAGCTAATATTCTTTTTTCTTTACCATCGGCATCAGTATTCCACTGAGGATGTTCCATATCGTCAATAGAAATAAACGTAGGCTCGCCACCCATAGTTAAATGTATGTTTTCTTCATTGTAAACATTGTCAACGTGCTGACCTAAGCGGTTAATTGCCGCCCACTGCGCCTCAGAATACGGCTTAGTAACACGTGGGTCTTCGTGTACACGCGTTACTTTATTATAAAAGCTAAACTCAGATTTACAGTCGTCTATGCCGCCTGTTACCGGCGCTGCCGAGCTTGGCTCTGGCGTACACGCCAATGGAATATGACCTTCACCAGCAAATAAACCCGAGGTAGGATCAAGCCCTATCCAACCTGCACCCGGAATATACACCTCGGTCCATGCATGCAAATCGGTAAAGTCTTCTTCTGGACCGCTTGGGCCATCTAGTGATTTTTGATCTGAGGTTAGCTGTACTAGGTAGCCCGATACAAATCGAGATGCCAACCCTAAATGACGAAACAATTGTACTAACAACCAAGCAGAATCACGACACGAACCTGTTTTTTTACTTATTGTTTCGTTCGGTGTTTGTACGCCAGGTTCTAAACGAATGCCATAACCAACTAACTCATAAATAGCTTGATTAACAGCGACTAAAAAATCAACGCTTCTAAGCGGCTCTTTAGGGTTTAAAGATTTAATTAACTCTTTAAATTTTGGACTGGCTTTGCGTTTTTTTAAATAAGGAGAGAGTTCTGACTTTGAAATAGCATCGTAAACAAACGGGAAGTTTTCGGCGTAATCTTCTAAAAAGAAATCAAAAGGATTAATAACCGTTAGTTCGGCGACCAAATCAACTGTAAAACTAAATTCGGTAGTTGGCTTGTTAAACACCACCCTCGCTTGGTAATTACCAAAAGGGTCTTGTTGCCAATTTATATAATGATCTTCTGGAACTATTTTTAAAGAATAACTTTTAATTTTTGTACGGCTATGTGGCGCTGGACGTAATCGGAATATATGCGGCCCCATATTAACTGACCGGTCGTATTTATACTGAGTATGGTGCGAAATCCCAACTGTAATTGTCATCTATTAATTCCCCTTTAATAATGTATGGCCACAATATAACGCTGAAAATATTATTTGGACTAATTCACTTGTGCAATTTTTATACCAAAAGACTTGCTTAAGTAGTACTGTTCATCCACTCGCGGCTCTTGCACAAAGCAACGTTATGCATAAAGGTTTTGACCTAATTAATAGGAAAAACACACCTATTTAATAAATAGTAAACTTAGTGTAATTTAAACCATCAATTTTAGATTTTTAATGGTGCAGAAAATGCACCAAAATAGTGCTTTAAAATAACTTACAATTAAAGCTAATTAATTTAAAATATTGAAATAAAACAAATAAAGTTAATTTTTAAAAATACTTACTCCGTTATTTATAACGCTAAACGGTTATAATTAAAAGTATTTATTTAGAGTTTAAAAATCATTAAAAATAATCATTAAATAGTAAGAAATAGTTCACAATAAAGCTGCTGTTAAAGTAAGTAACGGTGCTATACTAGATCGATTTTTAACCGCTTACGTTACAGTAAAACTAACAATCTCGATGACATAAAACAAGCAACTTTTAATACATAGATGCTTACTTTAAAGATTAGTTTTGCAGTGGTGTGTTTTAATTTCAAACAAAACAGAACACGTCCAATTTGAAAAACCAGCACACCTCACTAACCTGTTAATTTTTCATTATCATCAAAGCTAAAGGTAATGCAGCACTAGGGCGTATTGTTCTTTGGTGGTTGAATTTGCAGCAGTGTGTTTGGTATTTAAGCAAGGCAGAGTCTATGATGTGTGGTTGTTCCCCATACATAGGCGATAACGCAGCATAAATGCCAAACATGCGCTGCCCCTGGGTTCTTTCTAGGGACGATTGACTCTTTGTTGCTCGGTTTTTACTTAGCCCACTAGGTTACAAACCTCGCGCCGCGATTAAATCGCCCCTAGATTGAACAAATTTCAATCCCAAAAAACAACACGCCCTAGCGTATTTAAGATTTTTTAAATCAACCCAATCTACCTAATAGGATATTCTCTTATGCAAAAGCTAACAGATGTCGGTGAAAACTTAGTTAATGGTATAGCATCTCGTTATAACCTCAGTCACGATGCAGTAATTCACATGTTAGTTAGCGTTAATAACGGCGGTTGCTCAATGGCACAGTTTAATTGCCCAGAACTTGGTGGTTCTGGTCAATGGATGCGTGGCGGAATGACAATGGTTGGCGACATGTTTAACAACGGTTTAAAATCAACCGTTGATAACTTGTGCAACGAACTTGCTAATATATTGAGCAATAACCAAATATTTCCGGTTATTCCTGCAGGATCGCCTGGCAGCAATCAGTGGTGGCCAGGTAATCTAGGCAGCCCATTTAGCAGTGGTGCGCAAAATAATATTCGCTACGCTATATTCCCTAATCGCTTAGCCGTTGAATTAAATGGACAAGTGAGCGTATACGACACGTTAGATCATAATATTGGTGGTGTAAGCCAACAGCAAGGCAATAATACCTCCCTTACATTTAACAGTCAGTGGGGGACAATTAATGTAAATACCCTGCCATTAATTTCAGGGCAAACGCCAACGACTCCAGAACCACAAAAAGACTTTACACAGCAAGTAACGCAGCCCAATTTTGCATTATTAACGCCTAGCCAAATTGAAGCACCTGTTAATAATACAACGGGGCAATACTCGGTAGACGAAACACTTCAAATTATTGAAAAGTTAGCACAACTACGCGATTCAAATGCGTTGAGTGATGATGAATTTAATATTAAAAAGTCTGAACTTTTAAAAAGGATTTAACCACTATCCTCCAATAGCATAACGCTCAATAAAAGTGGTTTATACGGTCTCTTTTTTATTCGGTAACATATGAAAACATTTAAATGTAATTGCACAGAACAACTTATTTTATTTTTTGAAAGCAGCCATTGTTTGGCTTGTGGCAGAACCGTTGGTATAGATGATGAGTTCGACCAAGTTGAACCCTATGAAATTGATGAACAATCGGGTCTATTTTACAAAGCAGAAGCGCCTGACGTTTTTTATAAAAAATGTGATAACAATGCTCAGTACCACGTTTGTAATGGTATGGTTAATTTAGATACATTTATACCCGTTGCCGATAAAGCCGAAGTGCTGTGTTTTTCATGCCGCTTTAATGAAACGGTGCCCGATTTAAGTATTGTTGAACATATTCCATTATGGAAAAAAATGGAGACAGCAAAACGTCGCGCTTTGTATACATTAAAATCATTATCACTCCCTTTAAATACCACGATTCAAGAACCTGAGAGCGGATTAAGCTTCGATTTTATAGCAGACCGTAACGTAAGCGATCACTTTGTAAGCCCTATTATAGGTCAAGACGTTGTATTTACAGGACACGACTGTGGCCATATCACTATAAATCTAGCCGAGGCAGACGACGTAGCACGCTCTCAAGCTAAAATAGCAATGGGCGAGCGTTACCGTACTTTACTTGGTCATTTTCGCCATGAACTTGGTCATTATTATTTTGATCAACTAATCGCAAATTCATCAAAAAAACATGCTTTATGTAAGCAATATTTTGGTGATGACGAATTAGATTACCAGCAAGCGCTCGATACTCATTACAAGCAAGGCGCGCCAGCTAACTGGCATGAAACCTTTATCAGTGAATACGCTACTATGCACCCTTATGAAGACTGGGCGGAAACATGGGCGCATTACATGCATATTATCGATACTTTAGAAACAGCCAAAAACTTTTCAATTACAGGCTCAACAACGGGTAATGAGTTTGAATTAGATGAAGCAGACGAGCTTAGATTGCCACAAAGTGCATATTACTTTAATTCACAAACATCGATTGATGCTATTTTAGATACTTGGATGGAATTTTCGATCATTCTAAATTCACTAAATCGCAGCATGGGACTTGCCGATGCCTACCCATTTGTACTAACTCAAGCGGTGCGAACTAAGTTATCTTTCATCCATCATGCTATCCATAACAGGCTCAATTTAATGCCTGATTTGAGCATTGGAAAAGTGTAATAAAATAAGTTCAGTCCAAAAAACATTTTAATAAAGAGCCATTTATTCTTGCTATGACTTTTCATGCATAGGTAAGTGGCTTTTTTATGATGAGCAAAAAGCCGTAAAAATAGTATATCCCCTACTTTCTCGCTGAAGCTTTGTTAGTTTGTCACAGCGAGGTTATTCTTAAGTCGACTTATAATTTTTTCTTGATAAATACTAACTGTAGAAAACTTTTGTATTGAAACAAATAAGTCAGTTAGTTTTTCGTTTGATATATCAGTGATATTAATCCCTTTATATATAATAGGTGCATTATTTTGTCTGGTTAGATTATTCGACAGTAAAATATTCAATTTTACTGTACGTGCTAACTCTTCTTGATATAGAAAAAATTCTCTTAAATGTGTGCTAACAATATTGGCTGATTTTGATCTGTCTATCATTAAAATTTCGTCAATTAGTCGATTTAACCTGCTGCGAGACTCTATTGCTTCGTCGAGAATATCTAACCAATTAAGTTCGCTATTTGATAGTAAAGCTAGAAAATATACCGTACGTGCTTTATTGTAATTAATAAAACCAGGCCACATAACATCTTCGCTAGATACTTTAAGTGCTTTATCGAACTGCTCAGCGGCAGATCTAAGATACATAATTACTTCTTCAAGTATTGATGGCTCTATGGTATTAATATTTTTTTGAGCCAGCTCTAAACCATCAATCGACAAAATATCTACAGAGTTCATATTTAGCGACTCTCGCAGCAAATGCATGCCTTTTTTGTTGTAATACAAACCTAGGTAATTATGGTAAATGGTTTTTGTAACTGGATTACGAAGAATTGGACCTCTCACATGAAGTAAGTCTGCATGAATATTAAAATTATCATCAGCTACAAAACTTTGGTAAGACACAACAGCTTTAAATAGCTTTATCGTTTCCGTTATTTGAATTGAATTACCTTTACTCACCGAGTGCAATATTTCACAGCGCCTATCAACTTCTGACAAAATTGTATCCATACGCTTTTTATAAAGTACTTTGTTAGTTTCTGATGCATTAAAAACAGCTGGAAATAATACAATTAGGTCAATTATATACTGAAGGGTATCGGCAAAAAGAACGGCGGTTTCTGACTCTTTTTTTAGTTTATGCTCAATAGAGTCAAAAATTTCTTTCTCTAGTGTATTTTCATTTTGGGACTTAAACTGGTTAATTAACTCTGGAAGTGAGGTTACGTAATTTTCATTATCTAAAATGTTACCTTCCATTTTGCTAATATTATTTACACTATCAATTGATGTATATGTTCTAACAGTAATAAATAAAGCTAATACGGCTATACAAAAGCTTACTGTTGATATGGTAAAGCTCAGTAAATCTTTACCTTCTTTTAAATCATATACCCATACAGCAAGAAAAGCTGAAAGTAGAACAAGTAATAATATTGTAAAATATAACATTTTTGATGTGCGCATATGCCTTCCAGACTTGGGTCGAGCTAACAATCTAATATTGCTGATTTATAACACGAAAAACGCAGACTTCACACGCAAACTGAGAGCTATATAACCTCTGTAGAGCACAAGTAATGAAATATCTGCATCACTTTTCCCACTTATCCAGCGCTTGTTTGTCACTTTGTTTAAACTCAACCCAATTTGATGAGTCTTTAAAGTGCTCTTTTTTCCAAAACGTGGCGTGGTTTTTTAAGTAATCCATAATAAATTGTGCGCCTTCGAACGCGGCTTGGCGATGGCGGGACGTTACGCCTACAAATACAATTTGCTCGCCAAGTGCTAAGTAACCAACGCGGTGAATAATAGATATTCGCGCCAGTTGCCAGCGAGTTTGTGCTTGCTCTGCAATAGATTGAAGGAGTTGCTCGGTCATACCAGGGTAGTGTTCAAGCTCAAGTACAATAACGTTATCGCCACTGCTGAACTCTCTTACCAAACCTGTGAAGGTGACAACAGCGCCATCGCTTTTATTATTACTACAAAGCGTATTGTGCTCGTCACCTACATTAAAATCATCGGTTTGTACTTGAATATGTATGCTCATTAGCCACCTGTAACCGGCGGGAAAAAGGCAAGCTCATCCCCTGCTTTCACTATTTCGTCGCTTGATGACATAGTTTGGTTAAGCGCTGCAAGTAGCTCACGCTCTTCCAGCCACGGTTGCCAGTGCGGGTATTGACTCACTAATTTTAATTTAAGCTCTGAAATAGTAAGCGGCTGCGTAATCTCAAGACTTAATTTACTGCACTTTAACCGCTCTTTTAGTTGCCCAAAAAACAATAACTCTACATTTTGGGCGCTAGATACAACATCGTTTGGATTAATCGCGTTGCCAACTACCATTTTTGCCCCCTGCTTTTTGAGTAACGCGCATGCCGCTAATTTCCATTAGTGGGTCGGCTGCTTTACACATATCAAACAAAGTAAGGCTAGCCACAGATACCGCTGTTAACGCTTCCATTTCAACCCCCGTTTTACCTGCAAGTTTGCAGTAGCTGGTTATTTTAATTTGGCTGTTTGCTTCATCAAGTTCAAAATCAACAGCGACTTTACTAAGTGCAAGCGGATGACAAAGCGGAATTAAATCAGCGCATTTTTTAGCGCCTTGAATACCTGCAATGCGTGCCACGCCTAACACATCACCCTTTTTGTTTTGATTAAGCATTACTTGTTCAAAGGCAAGCTTGCTCATGCTAATAAATGCTTCAGCTGAGGCATCGCGCAAGGTTACGTCTTTGAGCGATACATCAACCATATTCGCTTGGCCGTTTTCGTCAACGTGACTCAACATACTATTGCTCACGCGATTCACACTTTTTACCAATAGTAATGTGCGGTGCAAAGTTACATGGTTTATGCATTGAGTTAAGTTGATCTTTTATAATGCCTGTCCAGGCAGTTTTACATGCGCCTGTAGAGCCTGGCATACAAAAAATAACGGTGTTGTTAGCAAGTCCTGCAAGTGCACGAGATTGAATAGTTGAGTTACCAATTTCACCGTACGATATATGTCTAAATAGCTCACCAAAGCCGTCTACGCTTTTATCAAACAGCGGCGCAAATGCCTCAGGTGTTGAATCACGTTCAGTAAATCCTGTACCACCAGTCACTAAAATAGCGTGAATGGTGTCATCGGCTATCCACTGTGATGCAATAGCGCGCATTTGGTAAACATCATCTTTAACTATGTCTTTATCAGCTAAGTGATGACCAGCTTCAGTTAGCGCTTTAATTAAGTAATGACCAGAAGTATCGGTAATCGCATCGCGTGTATCGCTTACCGTCATTACGGCAATGTTTAATGCTATTTGTGACTCAGTTGTGTGACTCATAATGTTCTTCTTAATTGATTAATGCTTTGGTCAAAATGCTCATTTACAGCTTTAAATTGCGCCGGTGTATTGGTGTTTATTAATGCGTGCGCTTTATTACATAAAAGCGTTTGCACACCAATGCTTTGGGTAAACTGTTTTATTGATTTATGACTGTTAGCGTTTGTGAGTATGTGTTTTAAATGATTTTTTACACTGCTTGTATTACGAATATACAGCGGTAGTGGTTCATTTTCAAAGTGCCAAGCATGTATTTGTGACTGATTTAATTGATTGCTCACACTTTGTACGTTATTTGACTGAGAAGCCAGCACTATTGCGCTTAACAAACTACTCGTAAGTAGAGGCATATCTACCGCAGTAATAAGTAAGTCGTGCTCAGTGGCTATTAATGTGGAATAAATTCCGCCAAGGGGTCCACTATTTGGGTATATATCTTTAACGTACTTTTCTGAGGGATAATCGCTCTGTGAATAATGGTTCAATGACTTGACTGGATTTGTAACGTTGCGACTTATAAGTATGTTTTTAGCGCCTGCGTCTTTTAATAAATCACACGCATTGTGCAATAGCGTTTTATTTTTTAAAACTAAATCGGCTTTGTCTGTGCCCATTCTTGATGACTTACCACCAGCAAGCACAACGCCTGTAAAATCTCGCTTAACTTTCATATTAGATTTTATATTAGCTTCCATATTAGCCGCCTAACATGGCTAAGTGAGTTGTCGCACCTGTTAAGCGTTTATCCAGCTCATGGCTTATTTCTTTATTGCCCATAGCGGCTCGAATTGCCTTTACGGTCGCTGCAGTATCGTCCTCGTTGAGTAGTTCGCGTAAATCTATACCTTGCTCGGCAAACAAGCATAAGTGTAATTTACCCAGTGCCGATACCCTTAAGCGATTACAGCTTTTACAAAAATCTTTGCTGTAAGGCATTATTAAACCAATACGACCATCGTAATCAGGATGACAAAATTCCTCAGCGGGTCCGTTTAATTTTCCCCTAACTACTTGTAACCAGCCTTTAGCTAAAAGCTGGGCTTTAACCGTTTGCCCACTTAAGTGGTTTTCTTCAAAAAAGGTGGCGCCGTCACCGGTTTCCATTAATTCTATAAAGCGTACTGTAACTTTGTGGTGTTTTACCCACGCTAAAAAATCCTTCAATTGGTTTTTATTAAACTGCTTGGCAAGCACTGCATTTATTTTTATATCTTTTATGCCCAGCTCTACCGCACGTTCAATTCCTTTTAAAATAAGGTTAAGTTTGTCGTGCCCTGTTATGAGTTTAAACATACTCGAATTTAAACTATCAATACTGACATTAAGCGCATCAAGCCCAGCTTCTGCAAATTCATCAATTTTCTTTAATAAATTAAACCCGTTGGTAGTAATGGCTACTTTTTCTATGCCGCGCGTGTTTTTACAGAGTTTTATAATATCGGTGACGTCGTTTCGCAAGCACGGTTCGCCACCTGTAATACGCACTTTTTTAGTACCTAGCTCTGCAAACGCATTTACTAGCGTGCTAATTTCGTTTTTATTTAAAAAATTACGCGGCGTATCGCACTGATACCCGTTTGGTAAACAATAACTACAACTAAAATTACATACATCGGTTATTGAGAGGCGCAAATAGTTAAACTGCCGACCAAATTGATCATTAAGCATATGCTTCCTTGTTTGTTTACATTACAACCGCAACATCAATGCTGCTAGAACCTGCTTTGTAATGTTGTTTTATTAATTGGCTTAATTGTGTTTTACACGAACCACAGTTCGTTCCACATTTAAGTTCAGACCCCAATTGCTCGACTGTGTTTGCACCGTTTTTAATGGCGTTTATAATTGGCTGCTCTCTTACTTTAAAGCAGCTACACACTTGCACGCCTTGGGTAAATTCTTCATCGGGGGTTGCATAAAGCAAAGACTGTAACTGTGTAAAAGTCAGTAATGGCTCTGCAGACAAATGGTTTATCCACTCAAGTGATATTTCTTTTTGTTCATTAGAAATAACACCAACAAACGCTAATTGATCGTTTTGAATACACTGCACATGCATGGCTTTTGCCGTATTCATAGCCGACCACTGCCCTTGTAAACCAGTTAAGGTTTGGCAGTAATACAGTAAATCACTTTGTGGCTCATTAAGCGCCAATTGGTAATTAAAGCAATTACTAGCATTAACTTTGAGCCAAAAATCACTGTTTATAACAAGTTCGTTTTTAGTAAACAGCTGCATATATTGCACAAAGGGTGCTTTAACTATATTAACAGCACCGTGTTTGCACTCAGCCTGACCAGATAGAGGGTCAACTACCGATTGATACAACCCACTTACTGTTGCTGATGACGCAAATTGCTTATTCCAATGAATAGGCATAAAGCATTCACCTTTGCGCACGGCATCGGTTACTTTTGCATGCGCGGTAACCTGCCCAGTTAGGGCAATTGCACTTATTAAATCGTTTTGTTTAATTGCTAATTTACTGGCATCAAGCGGATTAATTTCAATGTACGGGCGTGTAATATGCGATGAAAGCGCAGTGCTTTTACCTGTGCGGCTCATGGTATGCCATTGGTCGCGTATACGTCCTGAGTTCATTATAAACGGATAATCACTTGATGTTTGTTGCACAGGTAATTGCGGCGTTATGGGTATAAAACGCGCTTTTTTATCAGCGGTGCTAAATTGGTTATCTGTAAAAACCTGACCGTTTTTATAAGGCTGATTTTTAACAACAGGCCACATTATGGGTTTTAAGTTATCGTACTGGCTTTTTGTGAGCCCAACTAAACCAGAAAGATTTAGTAATCGGCTGCCGTTATTTTCAAAGTCGGTTAATTGTGCCCATTCTTCAAAAATGCCACTTGGGTCTATAAAATCAAATCCTTCAAAGCCCATTTTTTTAGCAACGTCGCACATAATTTGCCAATCATTTTTAGCACCCGAATAAGGCGCTACTAACGGGCGTTGCCTTGATATTCTGCGTTCTGAGTTAGTTACTGTGCCGTTTTTTTCGCCCCATCCGGTTGATGGAAAAGCAACATCGGCAAATTTTAATGTATCACTTTTTGCAATACAGTCAGATACAACCACCAGCTCGCAGGTCTCTAATGCCTTTTTAATTGCAGCGTTATTTGGCAAGCTCACCATTGGGTTTGTTGCCATTATCCACACTGCTTTTATTTTGCCTGCGGCTATTTCATCAAACATATCAATGGCATTGCTGCCTGCTTTTTTAGCGATAGTTGGCGAGAGCCAAAAACGTTGTACAAGTGATTGATGCGCTTCGTTTTCAATATCTAAATGCGCCGCTAACTGATTAGCCAAACCACCTACTTCGCGCCCGCCCATCGCATTAGGTTGCCCAGTAATCGAAAACGGACCACTGCCTGGCTTAAGTAATTTACCTGAGGCTAAATGTGCATTAATAATGGCGTTGCATTTATCTACACCCGAGCTTGATTGATTTATACCCATTGAATAAAAGCTAATCGCACTTGGGCTTTTAGCAAATAGCGCATAAAACTCAGTAACTTGCTCAATTGCTATATCGCAAAAGTCGCTAACTGCCTCACAGCTCCACTTTTGTGCCTCTTGCAATGCGCTTTCAAAGCCGTTTGTGTGCTGAGCAATAAATTGCGTATCGAGGTGGCTATGCTCATTTAAATAATTAAGCAAACCGTTATAAAGTGCGGCGTCACTGCCTGGTTTTATATTTAGAAATGTGTCGGCAAGCTCAGCGGTGTCAGTTTTACGCGGATCAATAACCACCACTTTCATATTTGGGTTAAGCTGTTTTGCACGCTCCATTCGCTGATACAAAACCGGATGAGTCCACGCTGCATTTGAGCCAATTAAAATAAGCAGCTCAGTTTGCTCTAAATCCTCGTAGGTACACGGCACTACGTCTTCACCAAAAGCGCGTTTGTAACCTGCCACAGCAGATGACATACACAGGCGCGAATTTGTATCGATATTGCCTGAACCTATGTAGCCTTTCATTAATTTATTCGCGATGTAGTAATCTTCAGTAAGTAACTGCCCTGACACATAAAATGCCACCGCATCGGGTCCGTGCTTTTGTATTACGTCGTTAAATTTATTGGCAACGTGGTCGGTTGCTTCATCCCACGTGGCTGCTTTATTATTAATGAGGGGCGACGTTAAGCGGTTATCACTGCCTGTGGTGTCTAGCAAATGCGTGCCTTTTACACATAAACGACCAAAGTTTGCGGGGTGCTCTCGCATGCCTTCAAGCTTGGTTGGCACATTATTAAAAAGTGAAATATCAACACCGCACCCTACACCACAGTAAGCACATGTTGTTTGTTTTAAACTCGTTTTATTTATAGTTGGTGATGTGTTTGCGGTTGTCATACTGCTCTCTTTTAGTGTGCTTTAATTTATGCAGGCTGTTTTACAGGCTCATTAAGGGTAACTACGTTAATAGTGTTACTTGCCTTAGCGAGCGCGCTGTTTATTACATTTTGAACGAGCTTTTCACACCCTCCACAGCCTGTACTGGCTTTGGTGCTTTGCTGCACACTTGCCAAATCTATGCAGCCTTTAGCGACTGTTTGTTCAATGGTGTGTTTAGTTACTTTATGACAAGCGCAAATAATGGCGTCATCAGGCAAGTCATCGGCGCTTAGCTCTGCTATGTCGCCGGCAAGGGGCATAATGAGCGCTTCGGGAGCGGTGGTAAGTTGAATGTCGTTTAAATGATATTGCAGCAAATTGTCGTAATCGCTGGTATCGCCAACAAGTACCGCGCCAATCAGCTTATTACTTTGTGAGTTAGTGACTATTTTTTTATAAATACCATTGGCTTGGTCTTCAAAGTAATAGCTTATTGCGCCTTCGCTGCGTGCATGTGCATCGCCAATAGAGCCTACTTCAACACCCATTAATTTAAGCTTGGTGCTCATATCGGCACCATTAAATTCATCGGCTTTATTGTCTAAGCCAGTACTTTGCAAAGTACCTTGCTGCGTATCTTGTAAAATATGCCCAACTGCTATTTTAGCCATGGCGTAACCGGGTGCCACTAAGCCAAAAATAAAATTATTCCACAGTGCACATTCACCAATAGCGTATATGTTTTTATCACTCGTTTGGCAGTGGTTATTAATTACAATACCGCCGCGCTCGCCTAACTCTAAATTAAACTCGCGGGCTAAATTATCATAAGGGCGAATACCCGCCGAAAATACAATCATGTCTGTTTCAAGGGTTTTGCCACCTTTAAAACACATTTTATAACGGCAACTTTCGCCTTCTACTATTTCCTCAGTTGCTACCGCTGTATGTACAGTAACGCCCAAATCCGTAATTTTGTTTTTTAGTAACCGACCGCCACCAGCATCAACTTGTACACCCATAAGTTGCGGTGCAAATTCTATTACGTGAGTCTGTAAACCCAATTGCTTTAATGCGTTTGCAGCTTCAAGCCCCAGTAAACCGCCACCAATTACCACGCCTACTTTGCTGCCGTGGGCTGAATTTTTTATTGCGTGTAAATCGTTAATGGTGCGATAAACAAGGCAATGCTCGCGATCTTTACCCGGTATAGGCGGTACAAATGGGAATGAACCTGTAGCAAGCACAAGTTTGTCGTATTCAAACAATTCCCCTTTAGCGGTCGTTACAGTTTGCGTATCACGATTTATATCAACCACTTTAGAATGAGTATGAAAGCGTACTTGCCAATCGTCATAGGTTTTATTACATGTAAGTGCGAGGTCGTCTGCGGTTTTGCCTTTAAAAAAAGAGGATAGTTGTACGCGGTCATACGCTAAACGGTCTTCACCGCTAAGTACCGTAATTTCAAATTGCTCATCAGCTTGATTTTGAGAAACTAGCTGTTGCACAAAATGGTGCCCGACCATTCCGTTTCCTACCACTACAACACGCTGCTTGCTTAACATTCACCCACCTTAAAGTGATACCTATTTTAGTAATTGACTAAAATTGAAATCGAATAATTTGTTATAGGTTTGTTGTAGCAATATGTAAGCCAAATATATAAGCATTTAAAATCAGCAAGTTGCCTACATTGGTGCAGAGGTGAAAAGCATAAAGTCCCACAAGATGGTGCAATTGCACCATCGTGTGTCGCTATAAATTACAAGTGAATATTAGAAGATAGAGAGGGTTAAAATTTAGCGCTCATCCATACCCACAATTTTTGAGTATCGACTTTATTAGCAGCAGTATCGCCCGCTGAGTAATCAGCATACTTAACACCTACTGCGTATTGTTTATTAATAGGTTTAACGTATTGTACGTTTAGTTCACTGCCTAAATCGTCAACCCCATTTGATTGCTCATTAGCATCAAAACTGTGATAAGCCACCAGCCATTTTCCGTCAAACGCTTTACCGTTTAAGCTTATGTAAGTGTCGTTCAAACCTTGTGTGGGTGTATTTAAAAACGTATCTGTCCAACCATTAAATTTATGTAACGTGGCAAGCGGTGTTGCAAACCCGTAATCGCCATTATCAGAGCCAAGTGACTCTATGCCAACTTTTAATGTTACTGTTTTTATGCCCAACCCATTTAAATCGACAGCGCCTTCAAGTGCATAGTAATCGGCATCAAAATCACTCACGCTTGTTGAAGCAGACTGCGTTGCATACTCCGCTTTGTAATAAAATTTTATGTCGTTTAGGGTTTTATTACCGTTAAAAGAAACGCCATAAGTATCTAAACTGTCGTCTTGTAGTGCATCGTCACTTAATAAGTAACTGTATAAAACCACTTTACCGTAGTCTGTTTTAAAGCTTGCATTAATTAAATGATCGGACGATTTAATGTCTTTATCGTCAGCAAATATGCGGTTACGCTTATTTAAATAACTGTACTGTAAATTTATGTTATTAAATGCGTAATTAATGGTCGCGGCATCAAAGGTTTGTCTGTCTTGGCGCCAACCTACGTGCCCAACAAAACGCTGCCCATCAAGAGCTATTATTTGGCGCCCTACTTTTAGCGATAGACCATCGCGTACATATTTAACAAAGCCTTGGTCTATCTCGGTGTTTTCTGGGTCTGCAATAACAGAATAATTAGTGTTTTTCCCCACTGTATTGTTGTAATCATCTACGCCCAATAGGCTGCGAGTGTCTTCTACTTCAATAAGTGCTGAAAAACCATTCACCTCGTCTGTTTGATGCGTTAAGCGGGTTCTAAGTGTTAAGCCGCTTGCATCTTTTAGAGCATTTTCTTGATCAACGCTTTCAAAGCGCAGTCTAAAATCAAGATCAGTTTGCGCAGCTTGGCTTATTAAAGGCGCAGTGAAGCAACCCAGTATAAAAATAATAGGTAAGTTGTTCTTGTAATTAAGCATTTTGGTTCTCTAAGTTTTAATTATTAATACACATACCAAAGCAATAAATAAACACAGCGAAATACATTTCCACACCATAACTGGATCGCGTTTCATTATTGAACTTTTATTAGCGGTACTTTCTAAATAAGGATTAGGTTTGTTGATATCGTTTATAAACTCAGAAAAAGCTTGGTATCTGAGCTCAGGTTTAGGGGCAAGCGCCTTCATAAGGGCTTGATCTAACCAAAACGGAATATCGGCTCTGTATTTACGAATACTTGTGTAATGCCAATGGCTGTAATCTTTTGGCGCTACGTGGTTAAGTGGCAGTGGTTTATAAGGCAATTTTGAGCACAATAACTCATATGCAATCACGCCAAGTGAAAACAAATCACTTTTAAAATCGGCGTGCATAGTAATAAGTGTTTCGGGTGCGGTGTAGTCGGCAGTGCCTTGCGGGCAATCATCCGCAATTTGTTTAACCGACTCGTCCATGGCCGCAACACTTACTGTGCCGTAATCTATTAGCGTTACTTTACCGTGCGCATCTATCATTACATTATCGAGTTTTAAATCACGATGTACCATATCGAGTCGCTGAAACGCCCTTAGTGCATGTACTATTTGTTCAATAATACTGCGTACTTGAGTTATTTCTGGGTGCGGCACGTCGTGCTTCCAATCACTGAGTGTTTGCCCGTCCATGTACTCACAAATATGATACAAAAAACGACTCTGCGATTGCGTACTTAGCACTTTCATCACGTTTAAATGGTTTATGCGTTGCCCTACCCAGCCTTCTCTTATAAAGCCTTGAAGGTAGTGCACATCGTCTTCAAAATTAACCGAAGGTGCTTTTAAAACCACTGGCGGTATATCGGGCGCTTGTTGCACTAAATAAATGTGCGAGCGACTACTAGCATGTAATTTACGAATAACCGTGTAATCATCAATTTTTTGCCCAACATTAAGCGCAGGTGGAATTTTTCGTCGTGTTAGCGAATGGTAAAGTTCATCTAACTTTTGCTCGGCAATATTTTCTACTTTTACCAGTAAACAACTTACGTTGTCGTCACTGCCTCGTGCTAATGCAAGTTCGGTAATTGCTTTAGCTGCATTTTCTAAATTAGTGTACTCGTTAATTAATTTAGCTATATCACTACTTGGGAGCACATCGTGTACGCCATCGCAGGTTAATATATAAATATCGTCTGCTTTTAGGTCAACCTCGTATACATCTATTTCTTGATGAAGTTGCGCGCCAAGAGCACGCGTTAGCGTATCGTTTACTTTGTGATCCCGTGTTATTGCCTCTATTTTATTTCCTCGCAAGCGAGTAATACGCGTATCACCTAAGTGGAATATATAACCCGTTGCCGACTTTAAAATAAGTGCTGTAAAAGTCGTCATCCAATCGGCTTGACGCTGACCTAAGTGATTGTAATTAACCGATTGCGAATAAAGCCACTGATTTAAACTTGCTAACACCTTCGACACTGACTTTTTAACCGCCCAACTTTCGGGGGTATTTAAATACTCATTTATAAAATGAGTAACCGAAAGTTGAGACGCTTGTTTAGCATTTTTTGCTGATGAACACCCATCGGCTAAGCAGGCAATAACGCCTTTAGACTCTTTTTCTTGCGCTTTGGTATTGAGAGCTGCAAACGCATCTTGGTTTTCTGCTTTTAACCCTTTAGCACTGTGCCCGCCAAATGAAACGTTGAGTTCATTTTTTAGCGATTTAGCGTGGAGTGTTTCATCAAACATAGTCAATAATGCCTTAAGTCACTGAAATAAGTTCAACGGTGCCGTCTTCATTTACTTCGGTAATATGGCCATCTGGTTCTCTCATAAAAAACAGTGCAGCTAGACCAAGTAATGCACTACCCGCAATAATGAAAAAGAAAGTTTGATAATCAACAAGTGACAATGCCGTTAAGTACACTACTGCACCTACATTACCGTAAGCACCTGTCATTCCAGCTATTTGCCCAGTTAAACGACGCTTAATTAGCGGTACTGCGGCAAATACAGCGCCTTCACCAGCTTGCACAAAGAACGAACACGCCATAGCCGCAACAACTGCAAGCCATAAAGGCCAAGATGCATCAACCAAGCCCATTACAAAATAACCAACAGCAAGACCCGTTGTAAGTACAATAAGGGTAATACGGCGACCTAATTTATCTGAAATCCAACCGCCACCTGGGCGAGATGCTAAGTTCATAAATGCATAAGCTGAGGCTAAAATACCCGCGTACACCATATCAAGCGCAAACACATCCATAAAAAATAGCGGTAACATAGATACAACTGCAAGCTCAGAACCAAAAGTTGTAAAATATAAAATATTTAAAACAGCCACTTGCTTAAATTCATAACGATGAGACTCAGGTACAGGCTCTTTAAAAATATGACCATTTACGTCAAAGGTTTTATACACTTCGTAAATATAAAGCAGAACTAAAAAAGCATACACGGCAAGTACAAAGTTAGCCGAAATTAGGTTAGCACCGGTTGGTGAAAGCTTCCAAGTAAGTAATGCTAGTGCACCATACATAGGGATTTTCATAATAAGAAGTAATACAAAGTCGCCTTTACTGGTTACTTCCATTGCGCCTACTTTTTTAGGCTTAAAGTATGTACCGCCTTTTGGTGTATCGGTTACATTTAAGTACCAAATAATACCAAATATAACGCTTAATACACCCGTTAAACCTACTGCGTAACGCCAACCATCTTCGCCACCAAACATAAGTGCAATAATTGGCAATAACATAGCCGCTGCTGCTGAACCAAAGTTACCCCAGCCGCCATAAATACCTTCTGCTATGCCCAGCTCGTTAGCAGGAAACCATTCACTCACCATACGAATGCCCACAACAAAGCCAGCACCAATAAAGCCTAGCGCAAAACGCGCTATAGCGGCTTGTTCAAATGTGGTTGCCATAGCAAACATAAAACACGGAATACTACAGGTAATAAGTAGCGCGGCATAAACAATCCGGGGACCAAATTTATCGGTCAGCATACCCACCACAACACGGGCAGGAATAGTTAACGCTACATTTAAAATTAGTAATGTTTTAACTTGTGCCATGGTAATACCAAGCGAGCCCGCAATTGCACCTAATAAAGGAGCATGGTTAAACCATACAAAAAATGACACAAAAAAGACCATCCAACTCAGATGTAATACTTTCATTTTTCCTTTAAAGGATATTAAGTTAAATCCAGAACTCGGTTGCATGTTTATTTCCTCGTAAACGTATTATTGTTTTATAAATGCCCCACTCTTTTATATGAGTAGTAGCTCAAACTTTGTTAAATTTTAGTTAACCAAACACAGCAATTACTGAGCCACAAATTAAAAACCATATATTTCAGCTAGTTATATGTATTTATTATTTTAATGCGTTATAGTTGCACTATATGAGTGAGGGGGTAAGGGCTGTTACAGTGCAAATAAAAAGCGTTACTACTTGCTCTAGGATTTAACAAATTGGTATTGTTCAAAAAAAGTATGAGATATTTAAAAATGCAAAAAGCACCGTTAACGTACCAACAGCAACTACGCTATTCTCGGCATATTATGCTGCCGCAGCTTGATATAGACGGACAAGAGAAACTATGGCAATCGCATGCTTTAATTATTGGTGTGGGTGGGCTTGGTTGCGCGGTAGGTCAATACTTAGCGGCATCTGGCGTTGGCACGCTTACCTTAGTTGATAACGATGAAATAGACGTGACCAACCTGCAAAGGCAAATACTGTATAAAGAAAGCGACATTGGTAGCTCAAAATGCAGTGTTGCTAAAAAACAGCTTAACGCGCTTAATAGTGAAATAAACATAAATACTATTGAGGCATTTTTTGATGCAAATACCTCTACAGAGCAGCTATTTAATAACATTGATATAGTAATTGATTGCTCAGATAACCTAGCAACGCGTAATGCACTTAATAGCGCCTGTTTTAAAGCTAAAGTTCCGCTAGTGTCAGGCTCTGCAATACGAATGGAAGGACAAGTCGCGTGTTTTACTATGGATGAAAACAGTCATTGTTATGGTTGTTTATCGCAATTTTTTAGTGAACAAACACAAAGCTGCTCTGAATCCGGTGTGCTCTCTCCTATTGTGGGGCTAATAGGCAGTATTCAGGCAACTGAAGCGCTAAAAATGCTTGCTGGTTTGCCAAGTGGCTTAGACAAACACTTATTGCTGGTGGATGGTTTAAGCATGGAGTTTAATCGTTTTAAAATAGCTAAAAACAGTCAATGTGCGGTGTGCAGCATTTAGTTATTCTAGATTACTGATTGTTGTATAAAGCACATCGCCAACTTTAAAGTTGTTTTTGTCCCACACTCGCCTTGAAGCCAAGCCAAACAAAGTTTGCCCGTCAACATTAAGCGTTAACTGCCACTTATTATTAATAAGCTCAGCCTGAGTTAATACCGACCTTAAAACATTACTGTGCGTTGTTTGCTCAGGCTTTAACACACTAAGCGACATTTGCTCACTTTCTATAATTAGCTTATTACTGCTATCGACAAGTGCAGGAAGCACAAAAAGCGGTTGCTCACTTTGCTGTAATTGCAGTTGATATAGCCCGTAGTCTTTATCAAATTTAACCACATCGTAATTAATTAAGCTCAGCGGTGTTTGCCTGTCGTTTGCGTAAATAGCCTTTGCAACGTGCGCACTTGCACCTTGGTTTATCACCTTACCTTTATCAAGCTGAATAAGGGTATCGCAGCAAAATAGCAGCTCTTTTAATGAGTGACTTACTATTATAAATTTAATATTAAACTTAACGGCTAACTCATTGAGTTTAGTGAGCGTTTTAAAACGCAATGACCAATCAAGCGCACTAAAAGGCTCATCAAGCATTATAAATTTTTGACCGGCAAGCAAAGTGCGCGCAAATACTACACGCTGGCGCTCGCCACCCGATAAGCTTTGTACATCACGATTTAGTAAATCTTGTAATTCAAGTGTTTTAACAACGTATTGAAGCGTTAAGCTGGTTTGCTTATTTTCGCAGTGTTTTTGTGTAAACGCTAAATTACCTGCCACATCTAAATGAGGAAACAACGGGCACGATTGCAACTGAAGCGTTATACCGCGTTTATCACTTGGCAACTCATGCACTGGCTGATTATTAATATGAACACTTTTTGCAGGCTCTAAACCACTAATACAACGCAGTAATGTTGACTTACCGGAGCCTGAAGGACCGTAAACACCCAATACATTAAACGACTCAAGCTCAAGGTTTATATCTAAATCAAAATTATTGAGTGCTTTAAAAAGGCTTAACTTAATCATGTTATTGCTTAACCCCTACAATGCTTTTATTAAACTTAAATAACAGCACTAAACAGGCAAACGAAATAGCCAGTAAAATAAGTGAAAGCTGATGCGCCGCCGTATAATTTAACGATTCAACATGGTCATAAAGCGCAATAGACACCACCTGTGTTTGCCCCTGAATATTACCGCCAATCATTAATACCAAACCAAATTCACCCAATGTATGCGCAAAGCCTAAAGCAAATGCGCTACCAATACTGGGTTTTAAAAGCGGAATAATTAAATGCACAAAGCGTTTAAATGGGCTTAATCCAAGCGCAATGGCAGCTTCGTTATAGGTTTGATTAATATGCTTAAACCCAGCCACAAGCGGCTGCATTACAAAAGGCAGCGAATAAAAAAGCGAGCCAATAACCACGCCCTGAAAACTAAACGCAAGCTGCGTACCCGTTAGCCAAAACCAAAACTGCCCAAAAGCGTGATCAGGCGAAAACAAAACAAGTAAATAAAACCCTAACAACGTAGGCGGTAGCACTAAAGGCATTGCAATTAATGCCTCTAAAAATGGTTTAAATTTACCGTTATAGCCAGCGAGCTTGTAAGCCAGAGGAATACAAAAAATAAGAAGAAGTACTGCGGTTATAAAGGCAAGTTTTATAGTTAACCACAGCGCGGTTAAATCACTTTGAAGCATTGTTGTCCTTTATTCTGTAACCTAATTCAATTAACTGCTGCTGCGTAGCTTCTGCCATTAAAAATTGCATAAGTTGCTTAGCACTAGCATGTTTTTTAGTCGAGCTAATAATAACGCCTTGTTGAATTATATCGGGATATTGATTGGTAGGCAGCACGGTATAATCTAAATATTTTTGATCTTGCGTGTTACGGTAAGCCGCCTTTAGGGATGAAACAGCCACCAGCCCTACTCCTACATTACCACTTTGCACAAACTGAAACGCATGCGTAATATTATTCCCGTACACATAATTTATTGGTTTTTTAAAATGGTTATTCGCGTAGTGCTCTGAGGCACGTCCGTATGGTGAAAAACGCGGATTAGCAATGGCTACTTTATCATTTACTTTTTCAGCTTTGGGTTGCCACAAAGCAAGTTCGCCTAACGCGTAAGTGATCAAACTACTTTGCTCGGCATAACCTTCTTTAATAAGCGATTGCGGGCGAAAATCGTCGGCCGATAAAAACACATCAAATGGCGCGCCATGCACTATTTGCGAATATAAAACACCGCTAGAAGCGGCTGATATTTTCACGTCAACATTAGGTAATGGGGATTTTTTTAGTAGGGTTTCCAATACAGTTTTAAAATTACTCGCTACGGCTACTTGCAGCGTTTCTTTTGCGTTTACGCTGCACGAAAACATGCATATCACACACAAAAAATAACCCAACCATGTATTGTAAAGCTTTGACATTATAAGTATTGTTTCAAAATAAAATGATTTAAGTAAGCAATATATATGAACGATGTTTGCAATGCACCCGGTTTATTGCCAATTGAAACTGCAATACAAAATATACTTGGCACAATAACGCCTGTTAAAGACGTTGAAACCATTTCTATAATGCAAAGTGTTGATCGCGTTTTAGCAAGCGATGTTAAGTCAACTATAAACGTACCCGCTCATAACAACTCAGCAATGGATGGCTATGCGCTGTGTATTTCAGATAAAAGCTTAACCTACACACAAGTAGGAAGCGTGTTTGCAGGTCAAGTTTTTGAAGGAACACTTACCCCAGGGCAATGCGTAAGAATAATGACCGGCGCCGCCATTGCACCTGGCGCTAACGGCGTTGTAATGCAAGAAAACGCCTCGGTAGATGGCGATAAAATTACGTTTACCGCGCAACCAGAGCTAAATGAAAACGTACGTTTTGCTGGCGAAGATATTGCAATAGACGATGTTATTTTAAAAGCAGGGGATAAATTAAAAGCCGTTGATGTGGGATTACTTGCATCTTTAGGGATTGCCAATATAGACGTGGTAAGAACCTTAAAAATAGCCGTGCTTTCTACAGGCGATGAGCTAATTGAACCTGGTCAGCCTCTTAAACAAGGCGCTATTTTTGAAAGCAACCGCGCTGTTATTATTAGTGCGCTGCAACAAAAAAATATAGACGTGCTTGATTTAGGAATAATCCCTGATGACAAAGAACTCATCACTAATGCATTTTTGAAAGCGAACGAACTTGCCGATGCCGTAATAAGCTCAGGCGGTGTATCGGTTGGTGAAGCCGACTTTACTAAAGAAGTTCTCAACGAAATTGGCGAAATTCACTTTTGGAAAATAGCCATGAAACCAGGTAAACCTTTTGCCTTTGGTAAACTAGCTAACAGTTACTTTTTTGGCTTGCCAGGTAACCCTGTGTCGGCTGCTGTTACGTTTAATCAGTTAGTAGAGCCTGCACTGCAAAAGCTGTCGGGGCTTGGTGTAGTAAACCCTAAAATGCGCTTTAACGCGGTTACTACATCCGTTATTAAAAAGCGCCCTGGCAGAGCTGACTTTCAACGCGGTACTGCAACAATTAACGAGCAAGGTGACTTAGTGGTTGCCCCGTTTAATAAACAGGGTTCGGGTGTACTTTCGTCGCTTAGTAAAGCTAACTGCCTAATTGTAGTGCCAGCACAAAGCGGCAATATCGAAAAAGGTGCAACAGTAAGTATTGAGTTGCTATAAAGCCTAAAATGCTACAGCTAACTGTATAATTTAGCTGTAGCGCTGCTGCAAACCTTAAAATATTTTTATATTTAATGTTTGAATTAAACAATTTAACTTTTCGCTACGCCCTACAAACTCTTCTTTACTTAATCTATTAACGCACTTCAGCGCGTTTTTAGTCGCAAAGTATCTATCATAACTTAGGCTTCTTTCGCATTTAACACTATACGTTGAGGGCCAAGAGCCACCGGCACCCGTTGCTATGCCAACAACGTTACATGTAGCATCTATATACTGCTCCCATGCTTTTATTTGCGCTTTAACTGCATCTACTTGGTAATCATCAGTTAGTTGAGAGTAGATCTCATCCATCATTTTACTGATTTTAGTTTTGTATCTATTGCCCTCTAAATTATAAGTATTGCCCGTGTGCATTGCACCGCCTTCAGGCCAATCATCAGTACTTTGTGCAAATGCGCCAAATGATGAAATAGCAAAAGCAAACCCAATAATAATTTTATTCATTTTAAATCCCTTTAATACCAATCTGCTTATATATGGGGTCTATTTAACGTTAAGAAAATTACGCTAGAACTAGGCAAAAATTTTTGTATCTAGTTGTTCTAAATAAAAAATTTTTAACGACGTTATAGTGCAATTTAATTCCTTAAATTGATCAAAGATTTATGCAGGTTGGTATAATAGTTAGACCAGATACCTGTAAAAAACGCCTATAAAAAATGCCGCTAAGCTTAACTGAGCGGCATTATATTATTCAATAAGCTTTTATAGAGGCCTATTAAAAACCAAATATTTTTAAATCAAAAAACTTAGTCGCCACTGTATTTATAAATATTACAGCTAGAATGACAGGAATAAACGTTGAAAGTGAAAAGTTAACGTACTTTTCCATCAAGCTTCCCGCATAATTAGGCGAACCTAAGCTTAGCTCTTGTGTTAATCGTGCTTTTTTCCAGCGGTACATTACAAACAAACACACCATTAAGCCATTAAGCGGTAAAATTGTGTCGTAAAATACATCAACAATAATATCAAAAAAGCTCTTACTAACGCCGCCATAACTGGTGAAAGATGTAAGGCTGTCAATCATACCAAACGACATTGTACATAAAATAGTAAGTACACCGGTTGAAAGTGTAAGGATGCCCAATGCTTTTTTACGGCTAATACCTTTACGGTCACTTAGGGTTGCAGTCGGGACTTCTACTATTGAAACAAGTGAGGTAATTGCTGCAAAAAATACTAATAAGAAGAACGAGAATGCAACAATAGATGCACCTACATAGCCAATATCATTTTGCAGTGCTAATAAGATTTTAGGTAGGTATACAAAAATCATCGATACAGACGAGTCAGAAAGTGCAGCTGGGTCTGTATTAGGATCAAAACTAAATATAGCCGGTAGCACCATTAAACCAGCTACAAACGCAACAAGTGAGTCAGTAATAGCAACCATTTTAGCGCTACTTACAATGTCATCCTTTTTAGAAATATACGACGCGTAAGTCATTAAGATGCCCATGCCCAGCGATAGCGAGAAAAACGCTTGGCTTAATGCGCCATTAAGTACACTTGCACTCATCTTAGAAAAATCAGGAATAATGTAGTATTTAACACCGGCCATTGCGTTATCAAGCGTTAATACATAAGTAACTAGAGCTAGTAGCATAACTAATAAAGCGGGCATTAAAAATTTGGCGGCTTTTTCTATGCCTTGTTTAACACCACCTAACAAAATTAAGTTCACCATAATAACCACAACAGCCATATAACCAAACACAGTGTAACTATTAATAAAAACACCAAAGTGGCCAGGATCTGCAAGTAAATCTAAATTACCGAGGCCTGTTTGCGTTAAATAACCAAAGATCCAAACCGTAATCACCATATAAAATACAGCAATCATAAATGGTGTAAGCACCGCAAAAAACCCAGCTAACTTCCATTTTTTATCGTTATTAGATAATAGTTTGTACGAACCAAGTGGATCTTTTTGAGCGTTACGACCCATTGCCATTTCAGCCATCATGACTGGTAAACAAATGAATATGACAAATAAAGCGTAAATTAATAAGAATGCGCCACCACCATTTTTAGTAGCAGAAACCGGAAAACCAACTAAATTACCAATACCAACAGCTGAACCGGCCGCTGCCATTATGAATCCAAGGCGGGAACTAAATCGTTCTCTATTTTCGCTCATGCATAAAACCTTTTTATTATTTTGTATATTTCAGCGACTCTACCAGTGTTACACAGAGATTTTCAAGCAATTACAGCTTAAAAATAAAATCGAAGTGTAAACCTGTGTAAATACGCTTTTAATTCACCAATTTTCAACGCTGTGGTAGTATTGCGTTAATCAAATTTAACAATTTTTATGAGATTCCTTATGTTGTACATGATTCACTCAACAGACGTTGAAAACAGCTTAGAGCTTAGAAAAGCAGCACGCCCGGCACATTTAGCACGCCTTAGTGAGCTTGATTCACAAAACCGTCTACTTACCGCCGGTCCATTACCGGCAGTCGATAGTGAAGATCCTCAAGAAGCAGGTTTTACCGGTTCATTAGTGGTTGCTGAATTTGAATCAATTGAAGCAGCTCGAGAGTGGGCAGCAGCAGACCCTTACGTTGCCGCTGGCATCTATGAAAATACAATTGTTAAACCTTTTAAAAAGGTATTTCCTGCTTAAAAAGTATTAAACCCTAGAGCGTGCGTTGCACTGTAATTCAGGGTTTGTTCACAGGTTTTTAATTAAAATTATCAGGATAAAAACGAATTTACCGTTTTTACTTGAATTTTAGTAACTTAGTTAATTAAACTAAGTGAGTCTGGTCTAGGAGTTTTCCATTATGCGCGTATTATTAAGCCTCGGTTTTATTGCTTGTGTTAGCTTAGCTAACTTTAGTCAAGCAGCAACCGCCACCCAAGCATCTCATGCTGAGGTGGACAAAAAGAAAGCCGTAATACTCGCAAAGAAAACAATTGGCGGTAAGACCTTAAAAATTACCGAAAAAACAGATTTTTATACCGTACGAATACTCAAATCTGACGGCCACGTCGTTGATTTACATATTAATAAAAAAACCGGCGAAGTGAAAAAGGATTAACAAATGCGAATTTTAGTTATTGAAGACGATTTACATTTAGCAGATAACCTACGTAATGCTTTAGAAAAAGAACGTTACAGCGTGGATTTATGTCACGATGGTGAAGCAGGTCTTTTCCACATTACAGAATACCCGCTTGATATGGCAGTAGTTGATTTAGGTTTACCTAAAATAGACGGTATTGAGCTAATCAATAAAGCACGAGCACAAGGCATTACTATTCCTATTTTAATCTTAACAGCGCGCGATCGCTGGCAAGATAAAGTAGAAGGTTTAGATGCAGGTGCTGATGACTACCTTACTAAGCCATTTCATGTTGAAGAGCTTATTGCCCGTTGTAATGCATTAATTCGTCGCAGTGCTGGTAAAGCAAATCCAGAAATGACTGCGGGCCCAATTAAAATTCATACACGTTCACAACAAGTATGGGTTGATGATAAAGAGCTTAGCCTTACAGCTTACGAATATAAAGTACTTGAATACTTAATGGTAAATCCGCAAAAAGTAATTTCTAAATCAGAACTTACTGAGCATATTTACGACCAAGATTTCGATCTTGATTCAAACGTAATTGAAGTATTTGTACTTCGTTTGCGTAAAAAACTTGACCCTGATGGCGTGCTAAACCCAGTAGAGACACTACGTGGGCGTGGTTACAGGCTTAAAAGCCAGTGGTAATACCGCAAATATCGTTAAAAATAAGGCAAGGATTTATCCTTGTCTTTGTTTTGTTAGTCGCACTTCCTATCTTATTTTATTCAATTGGTAAGGCGTATTACGCTTCACTTGTTGATGCGACAGAAAAAACTCTCGAAGCACAGCTTTACTCGCTAATATCTGAAGTCGACTTTACTGAGCATGGTATTATTATGCCCAGCACTATTTTAGCGCCTGAGTTAAACAGATTAAATTCAGATACCTACGCTATGATTTACCGCGATGATGATCCTGTTTGGAACTCAGAATCGGCTGTAAACTTAAACTATGTACCTCAACAAATAGAAACCAAAGCCGGTGCTGCCGATTTCAGGCGCGTGGAGTATAATAACACCGCGTACTGGCAACTTAGCCTGACTGTAATTTTAAATAACATAGATCAATCAGAACAAGCTCGCTTTATATTAGTTAAACGTAATGACGCTCTGCTTCGTTTAATGGATGGCTTTAAGCAAACCCTTGTAGATTGGATGTTTATAATGGGCATTGCAATTGCAGGCCTTATGGCGATTGGTTTTATTTGGAGCGCTCGCCCACTCCAACGACTCGATAAAGAAATAAAAGCAATTGAATCGGGTGATATTCAAGAAATTAAAGGCCTCTACCCTGTAGAACTGCAAACAATAAAAGCAGACCTAAACTTGCTACTTGAGTCGCAACAGCGCCAAAAAGAACGCTATAGAGCCTCATTGAGCGATCTTGCTCATGCACTCAAAACGCCGCTTGCTGTATTAAAATCAAGTCCATTGGCAAACGATGCCGATGCACAAGAACAACTCGACCGCATTAATGTGATGATCGAGCACCAATTAAAGCGTGCTGCAACCGGTGCATCAGACACGTGGAAAAAACAAACACCTATTAAGCCAGTACTCGATTCAATACTCAGTGCTATGGCAAAAGTATATCGTGATAAAGATATTATTTTTACCTGCACCGTAACCGAAAAAGATTATTTTTTAGGCGATCAAACAGATTTAATGGAATTACTCGGTAACTTGATTGATAACGCCTGTAAAGCGTGTCGCTCACAAGTAGCAATACAAGTTATTCAAAGCAAAACTTTATGTATTGGAATTAGCGATGATGGTCCTGGCGTGCCAGAGGACAAACGTGAATCTCTACTTACACGGGGTACTCGTCTGGATACATACGAAAGCGGACACGGCGTAGGGATGGCAATTGTATCTGACTTGGTTAAGTCCTATCACGGTACACTTACTATTACAGAAGCTGATAACTTAGGCGGCGCTCAATTTATTTTAGAGTTTAATTACAATGACAAAAAGTAACTATTTATTAAAACTAACTGCCATTGTGTTATTAGCTTCAAGCCAATACAGCTTTGCAGATGAAGCATGTACTTTAGCCGCTAAAGCAACAACCGATGAAGCTAAGCGATATATTCAATGCCTAGATAGCCAAATTGATAAAGCAAAACAAGCACAAGGCAGTTGGATACAAAAGCGTAAATATGAGCTAACTAAGTCACAAGAAAGCACAGGCAATACGCAAGTGCTGCCGTTATTTATGCGCAGCATTAAAAATAATGAAAAGTACCTTGAGAGCGCCTGCCAATGGCGTTACTTAATAAAACTTCCTAATGCGACAACCGCAGCCATTAGCTATAAACTGTGTGAAATTGAGCTTATAAATCAATTTACAGAATCACTAAAACACCCATTTTGACGTAACTTAAGCACACTAAACTAGTTACGTTTCTTTACTCACTCCCTATAGCTTACTTGACAATTTATTCATACCAAAACAAACTACCTACTAGTAGATTGCTAAAAACTAATGGATAAACAGATGACCAAACCAGTAATTATTATAGGTGGCGGACTTGCTGGTTTATACAGTGCGTATAAATTACAACTACTTAATATTGAGTACTTATTATTAGAAGCTAAATCGCAATTAGGTGGCCGAATTTTTGCCGCGCAATCACCAATAAATAACGATGTTAGTTTTGATTTGGGTCCTACGTGGATATTTCCCCACCAACCAAAAATTCAAGCGCTAATAAAGTCACTCAACTTAAGTATATTTGAGCAATACCATAAAGGTGATGTGTTATATCAAGCACCTAACTCCAAGCAACCTCAACAAATTGCAGGTGCTGGAGATATGCAACTATTTAGACTCAAACACAGCATGAATACCTTAATAACTGCCTTATATGAGCAGCTTAATCCTGATTCAATATTATTAGAACATAATGTCACTGAGCTTAAAAAAGGTGATAATAACTGGCTAATTACGGTTAATCACTTAGGCAATATAAAGCACTTTACTACTGGCAAATTAATTTCAGCAATTCCTCCTCGTATGGTTACAACGCATTTAACACCTGAACTATGGGCGACTCCAACACTCATAAACCGCCTTAGCAGCGTACCTACATGGATGGCAGGACAAGCCAAGTTTATAGCTACTTTTGAACATGCATTTTGGCGTGATAAAAACTTATCTGGGCAAAGCTTTAGCCGCGTAGGCCCTATGGTCGAGATTCACGATGCCAGTGCTGAGGATAGTAATTACGCCGCATTATTTGGCTTTATAGGTGTGCCCTACTTATCACGAAACCAAGTAACTCAAGAGCAATTAATTCAAGCCTGTGCCCAACAGCTCAGCTACTTTTATGGTAAGGATGCTGAAAAGGCAACCGGATACTTTATTAAAGACTGGGCAGAGGATAAATTTGTAGCTAATAGAGACGATCAAACTCAGCCTTCACAGCACCCAGAATTTGATTTTTCAAACTTGGAAGAGCAATTAAGTAACCTCAATATTCATTTTGTAGCGAGTGAGTTTGCAAAACAAGAAGCTGGATATTTAGAAGGCGCAATAAACGCTGTGGATGACGCAATTAAATCGTTTATTAATTAATAGCCCTGTATTTATTGATAACTTAACCATCAAGGGTTTTAATTTTACAGCCCTTGATGGTTATAAATGTTAGTTGTTTTTAGTAACGTCTTCACCACTGCCTAGTAAAGTGGCAACCCACTTACCTTCTGCACTGGCTTCTAGGGCTATTTTTACAATCATTGTTAATGGTACAGATAAAAGCATACCCACAGTACCTAATAACCAGCCCCAAAATATTAATGATAAAAACACCACTAACGTTGAAAGACCCAGCCCTTTACCCAAAAATTTAGGCTCTACAATATTACCCATTACCGTATTTATTGTTAAATATCCTGCAGCAACAAGTCCTGCCACTAATGGGCCTTGAGTAATAAGGGCAAGTAATACAGCTGGTACAGCCGCAATAATTGAACCTATATTTGGAATGTAATTGAACATAAATGCCAAAACGCCCCAAAGCACAAAGTAGTCAACGTCTAAAATCCATAAATAAAACGCAGCAATAATACCCGTCCCTAAACTTACTAGCGTTTTAATTGCCAAGTATGAATTAATAGATTCTAAAAAGCGGTCAATTTGCTTCATTTTACTATCAGGGTCTTCAAGTGCCATATGTATTTTCTTGCTCAGCATTGGCCCTTCAAAAAGCATAAAAACAACCGTTAAAATAATTAAAAACATGTTTGCCATTACGCCACCTAATCCAGTGAGCATATTAGTGGCCACATCAACCATTTTGCCAGGGTCGAACATATTGATTAACTGATCTTTATTGATCAGTATGTTGTATTGAGATGCTAAATCGACCAGCCACACAAATTCTTCTTTAAGTTGTGTTTTATACTCAGGAAGCTGCTGAGAAAAATCGTTGATAGATTGCCCTACAAGCCCGCCAAGGCTTACCCCTAAGCCAACTATAATCAGCACGACCAACATAACAGCAATGCCTTTAGGAATTTTGTAGCGCGCAAAAAACTTGATAAGCGGGTTACAAATAATGGCAATAAATGCCGCCAAAATAAACGGAATAATAATTACACTCGCGGCTTTTATTCCAGCGAGGACCACTACCAAGGAAGCAAAAACTATTAAGCTTTTATTTACTCCAGTTAAACTTGCCAATTTATTAATCCTTTTATTAACTATATCGTCCCAGTGTAAGGCAAAAGGTAATTAAATGAAATAATTACGAAGTGATCATAAAAGCCTGTTTTACGTATAAATTTGCAAAGCTGTTTGCTAGCGAGTATGTTTTTTAATCACTTGCTTCTATTTTATTGTAAGGATGAATAATGCATATATTTATAACTGGCGCGACCGGATTAATTGGTAAGCACTTATGCCCTTTTTTACTTCATCATAATACTGTTAATGTACTTAGCCGCAATCCAACTAAAGCAAACGTATTATTAGGCCACAAAGTTAAAGCCGTAAGTGACATTCGTGATGTTGACTTTAACACTGTTGATATCGTTATTAATCTCGCTGGCGAGCCGATTGTAAATAAACGCTGGAGCGACAAACAAAAGCAAATAATACGAAACAGTCGTATTGATATTACACAGCAAATTAGTGAAGCAATTAAAGCCTGTAGTATACCCCCGCATACTTTTATATCTGGCAGTGCAATTGGTTTTTATGGTCGACAAAATAGTAATCCTATTGATGAAACTTTTGAACGCCCACACGATGAATTTAGCCACCAGCTTTGTAAAGACTGGGAAAATGCAGCACTACTCGCCCAATCAGAACAAACCAGAGTATGCCTTTTGCGAACGGGTATTGTTTTAGCTAAAAAAGGAGGTGCACTTGGAAAAATGTTACCTGCTTTTAAATTATGCCTGGGTGGCCCGATTGGTAATGGCGAGCAAGGCATGTCGTGGATACACATCGACGATATGATTCAGCTAATACTCTTTATTATTAAACACCCAGAAATATCAGGCCCTGTTAACGCAACAGCACCCAACCCTGTAAGCAATGCTCAATTTAGTAAAAGCTTAGGCGAGGCGCTCTCTCGACCTGCATTTATCACTATGCCAACCCCAGTACTTAAACTATTAATGGGTGAAATGTCAGACTTACTAACAACGGGGCAATTTGTAGTCCCTAAAAAGGCACTCGTTAACAATTATAGTTTTCATCATCCTGATATAAAATCGGCTTTAGAGAGCTTGGTTTAGCGGGCGTTAATATTCGTTCAGTTAAAATCCCTTTCAAATTAGATATATGGGTAAATTACTACTTTTTACCCATATTGACCTTTAAACATTAATACATAATAATCAGCAAGTTTTCCACACCAACCACGCCTATCTTTAATAAAAGAGAATCTTAAATGCTACACCTGCCTACTGTGATCAGTCTCTCTTTTATTCTTAACGTATTAATAGGCTTGTTTTTTTTATCCGTACATAACTTTAAAAAACAAACATCATTTTTATTATTTGGCCTAGCATGCATTACCTTTGCATTTGCCGAGTTACTTGCCTGTTTAAAGTTAGTAATAGACGCGCCTTTTATTACACACTATTTGGCTGATATTTTCATATTACTAAGTCCATTGTTAATTATTATTGGGTTAAATAAATATAAGCACAGTAAGGCACTAAACTTAAAACCTCTTTATTGTCTCCTTGGATTAACGGGGGTTGCTTTATTACCCATATATTCAGACCCTGCAGGGCAAATGCTGACAAGCTTAATTATTTCGGTTTTATACCTATATTCCGCATATATTATTAAGCAGATGAACTTTGTAGCCACTTTGCAAAAAAAAGCGCTGATAGTTTGTTTTTCAATTCACAGCATTTTAATGCTCATACAAACAACACTATTGGCAATATCTATTTTTAGTATTAATTCGCCAAACTACATAGAGCCACTGCAACTTATCTTAAGTAGTCATTTAATTTTGGCCACTTGTAGCGCACTAATATTGCCATACCTGCTGGCTTCTAATACAGAGCATACACTTTCAAGCCTTGCTAACACCGATACTTTAAGCCAATTACTTAATCGCCGTGGCTTTTTTACAAAAAGTAAAGAAGCACTAAGTGATCCTAAAAATATAGACAAAAATGTGTCTGTTATTTTGCTCGATATTGATTTTTTTAAACGTGTAAACGATCAGTTTGGTCACGAAGCGGGCGACCACGCAATTAAGTGGATATCTCACTTTATTAAAGAGCAATTTTTAAATGTAGGTATTAGTGCCAGAATTGGCGGAGAAGAATTTGCCATTTTACTACCTGATTACACCCTTAGTGCAGCAAAAAGTGATGCTGAGCTATTAAGAAAGAATATAAGCACTCAAGCTTTTTATCATGAAAATCAGCATATAAAACTTTCCGTAAGCGCTGGGGTAAGTAATGCAATTAATGGGAATGCAACTATAAAAGAACTGCTCGCTTATGCCGATAAACGCCTTTACTTAGCTAAAGAAACTGGCCGAGACAAAGTAGTAACCTTTGATGAAAAAAACTTACTCACGAAAAGTTAATTGCTTTTAAGTGACTTATAAGCGCATTAAAAACAACTATATTTAAACTACCATATTTTATCTAGCTAACATCTATCCATAAAAAAAGCCCTTCAACAGAAGGGCTTTGGTATACACACAATAGAGTTAATAAACTACTTACAAGACAGCGTAGCCTCGTCCGCTTTATTTGGTACAAACTGAATATTAGCTACAGAAATTGATGCTTTACCATTGCTGTGCAAGCTAAATGGGCTTGTAAGGCTTGCAAAATTAACACCTTTATCAGCAAAACAATCTAAATCGATTGATACTGACTGCCATTTATTTTCAATAGTTTTATCCACGACGTTTGCTAAATCAATGCTTGCACCACACTCACCAGAACAAGTCATAGCAAGGGCTACATCGCTCGTTAGTGCTTCGTTTAATTTAATATCAAAGCTAATCACACTGTTTGCTTCAACGTAGGCAATGGTATCTTCTGCAAAGCTTGTTACTATTTCAGCACTGGCTTTTTCTGCACCGCTGAAGTTAAATTGGCGCGCGTCTTCTTGTACTGTTTTGTCCTCAGTACGGTATTTAATTGCACCAAATTCATGCGTACTACTCGATACATCTAAAAGCTCATCGCCCGATTTTAACAATAAGCGCCATGGTGCTACAGGTGCACCAACAAGTATATCCATACTCGTAAGCCCTGAGTTATCAAGTTTAGAGTCTTCATCAAGGTCGTCAGCTAGCACATTTTTATCGCCATACGTTAAACCAAAACCATAAGGAAGTAATGGATCGTAATTTTCATCGCCTTTATTAACCGCAGTTTGTACCGCCGATTTAGGCCAAGAAAACGATAGCTTACCTTTAAAGTTATTTTGGATGGTACCGTCTGCCGCTTTTAATAACACATCAGCAATACCCGCACCTTCTGTACCAGGTAACCAAGCAGCCACAAACGCATCAGATGCGTTAAGTTCGCTGTTCACCCACATAGGGCGACCAGAAATAAACACAGATATAACAGGGATGCCTTGCTCTTTTAGCGAGCTTAAAAGTGCTAATGACTTTTTATTTCCGCGCTCAAACTCTAGATTATCTTTATCGCCGTGCCCTTCTGCGTAAGGTTCTTCACCAAATACAACAATGGCAACATCAGGACGTTGTTCAAACGTACCATCAGCACTTAAAGTAACACTTCCACCTGCTGCAGATATTTGCTCTTCAAGCCCTTTGTAAATTGACGTTGCTCCTGGGAAATCTGCATTTTTGTTATTAGTCCCTTGCCACGTAATACTCCAACCACCCGACTGTTTACCTATGTTATCGGCACTATCACCTGCAACAAGTACGTGTTGATTAGCTGCGATAGGTAATAGGTTATTTTTATTTTTAAGTAATACAAGCGATTCGCGCACAGCTTGGCGTGCTACTTCGCGATGCGCTTGAGCGCCAATAAGCTCTGTTTTACCCGAGTACAGGCGCTTAGCCGGACTTGGTTTATCAAATAACCCAGCGCGTAACTTAACGCGTAAAATACGTGCAACCGCATCATCAATGCGGCTCATACTTATTTTACCTGCTTTTACTTGTGCAATTGTATTTTCATATAGCGGCTTCCACGCACCTGTTGGCACCATAAAAATATCAAGGCCAGCATTTACCGCTTCTGGGCAGCTTTCGTTAGTACAGCCTTTAATTTGCCCATGGCCGTTCCAATCTCCCACTACAAAACCATCAAAACCCATACGTGTTTTTAATACATCTGTAAGTAAGTATTTATTGCCGTGATTTTTAACGCCATTCCAGCTATTAAAAGATGCCATAACAGATTGACTACCCGCCGACAAACCACCTACGTAACCTTGGGCATGAATATCAAATAGCGATTGCTCGCTGTCTATATTATTTCCCTGATCATCTCCATCAACGGTGCCGCCATCGCCAATAAAGTGCTTAACCGTGCTAATAACGCGCTTATCACTTAAAAAGTCGCCATCGGCTTTACCTTGCAATCCATTTACAATCGCTGCTGAGTAATCGTGAACAATTTTTGGATCTTCAGAATAGCCTTCGTACGTTCTGCCCCATCGGTCGTCTCGTACTACTGCTACAGTGGGTGCAAATACCCAATCTATCCCCGTAGCCATTACTTCTACTGCGGTAATAGACGCTATTTGCTCTATTAAATCTGGGTTATTAGCCGCACCTAAACCAATATTATGTGGAAAAAGTGTCGCGCCAATTACGTTATTATGACCATGTACTGCATCGGTGCCCCACATAGTTGGAATTTTGCTGCCGTCCACTGAGTCATCAATAGATGCTTGATACATTTTTTCTGCAAGTGCAACCCAATCCTCTGGCGTTGCATGCTTATCGCCATTAGGAAAAGCACCACCGCCATTGAGGTAAGAGCCAAAACCATATTTGCGCATGTCTTCAACGGTAATATCACGAATTTCTGGTTGAATCATTTGCGCTACTTTTTGCTCAAGCGTCATATTTTCTAAAAACGTGACAATTTGAGCTTCAATAGCAGGGTCTTTTTTCACTGCAATTGAAAGCTTTGGCCAAATTTTCTCAAGCTTTGATTGCGCTTCAACATTTACTTTTTCAACATTGCTTTCGTTAGTACATCCGCTTAGTGCAGTAACACTTCCTACTAACGTTGCAATTGCTAATGCATTAAGTTTAAAAGTCGTTTTCATTATGATGGCTCCTTCACTAATACTGGTTTGCTGCCTCGTAGGCCGTAAAAAACAATAAATATGTAACATAAAATAGGTAAAACATACGAAAGTTGAACACCCACACTATCAGCAAGCGCACCTTGTAAAAGTGGCACTATTGCACCACCTACAATCGCCAAACACAAAATACCAGAGCCTTGAGCGGTATGCTTACCAAGTCCATTTAACGCTAAACTAAAAATAGTTGGGAACATAATCGAATTGAATAAACCAACCAATAGTATTGACCACATTGCTAATTGACCCGACGTGCTCATGGCAATAATGACTAAAATAATAGCCATGGTTGCGTTAAAGCCAAGTACTTTACCTGCGGGTAGTTTTTGCATTACAGCAGCACCAATAAAACGCCCAACCATAGCACCACCAAAATAATAAGTGATGTAATGAGCTGCAACATTCTCTTTTAGCCCTGCTATATTTTCTTGTACTAAAAAGCTTACTAAAAAGCTACCAATTGCAACTTCGGCGCCTACATACATAAATATACCCACAGCACCTAATACAAGATGGCGATACTGCCAAGCACTGCCTTCAATTGCCTCTGATTTTTCGGCTTCTGCTTTTTGCTCGCTCATAATGTCTGGTAATTTAAGCCAAGCAAAAATACCGGCTAGTAAAATAAGCATTGCAGCTAAAAGGAGGTAAGGAAGTTGAACTGACTCTGCATTTTGAGCCGGTGTTAAAAAGGCTTCTGACGCTGAGTCTAGAATTAACAGAGCACCAAATGATGGCGCAACAGTGGTACCTAATGCATTAAAAGCTTGGGTAAGCGTAAGTCGAGATGACGCAGTTTTTGGTGAGCCCAACAAACTTACGTAAGGATTAGCAGATACTTGCAATAATGTTATGCCGCTGGCAAGTACAAATAAAGCGAATAAAAATACAGGGTAACTATGTAAAGACGCTGCTGGGTAAAATAATATACACCCGACTGCTGCAATTAATAATCCAATCACGATGCCTTTTTTATAGCCCACCTTTTTAACTATATAACCACTTGGAAGTGACATTAAAAAGTAAGCGCCAAAAAAGCAAAACTGAACCAACATGGCTTGTACATACGTTAAGTTAAATACGGCTTTTAAGTGTGGGATTAAAATATCATTTAAGCAGGTTATAAATCCCCACATAAAAAATAATGTTGTTAGAGAAGTTAATGCAAAACTGTAATTTTTATCCTGATAGTTTTGCGACTGTGTGTGTGTTGTCACTGGTGCTGAACTTGCCATGTGTTCTCCGTATTTTATTATTATAAATCTATTCTTAAGGTGCCCTGTTTTAGTTTTCAGCTGTCTTTAAACCATCCAGAAGCATTAAAGAGTTGACCTAAGAATTAATAAACACTAACCTTAAATGTAAGCGCTTTCATATGCAATTAAATACGAACAAGCTGTATATTTCAACACTTTTTATTTTTTGTACCACGCATACAGCATTAATTAAGCAAAAACACAGAGCTGATTTCTCTGTAAATGACTAACAAAAGGTTTGTTATTAATGACAAAATTATCATTACCACCCCATTCACCGCTTTTATCTAAAAACTTTGTATACGGTGTGGCCACAGCTTCTTTTCAAATAGAAGGCGGATCACAAGATCGTCTCCCATGTATTTGGGACACTTTTTGCGATACGCCCAATAAAATAGTCGATAGCTCAGACGGTCATACCGCCTGCGATCACTATAACCTTTGGCGTGATGATATAGACCTTATTGAGTCACTTGGCGTAGATGCATACAGGCTTTCTATTTCATGGCCGCGCGTGATGACCCAAGACGCAAAATTAAATCCTGTAGGCGTGAAGTTTTATACTGATATTTTAGATGAGCTAAAACGTCGCAATATTAAAGCCTTTGTTACTTTGTACCACTGGGATTTACCGCAACACCTTGAAGATGAAGGCGGTTGGCTTAACAGACAAACAGCTTACGCTTTTGAACATTACGTAAATTTAATTACCAAAGCCTTTGGCGATCGCGTTCACTCTTATGCCACATTGAATGAACCATTTTGTAGTGCGTTTTTAGGTTACGAAATTGGTATTCATGCCCCAGGTAAAGTGGGTAAAGAATATGGCCGTAAAGCAGCGCACCATTTATTATTAGCCCACGGACTCGCTATGAGCGTATTAAAGCAAAACTCGCCTAATACATTAAATGGCATAGTGCTTAACTTTACGCCGTGTTATAGCCTTACTCAAAGTGATGAAGACTTAAAAGCCACTGCATTTGCAGACGACTATCTTAATCAGTGGTATATAAAACCAATAATTGATGCCCAATATCCTGATATAATTAATCAATTACCATTAAACCATCAGCCTGAGATTTTTGAGGGCGATATGGAACTAATTTCTCAATCTATTGATTACTTAGGTATTAATTTTTATACCCGCCAAGTTTATAAAGCGCACCCTGCTGACATTTATGAGCCTATTGCACCTACGGGCCCGCTAACTGATATGGGGTGGGAAATTTACCCGCAATCGTTCACTGACTTGCTCGTATCGCTTAATAAAACATACACCTTACCGCCTATTTATATAACCGAAAATGGTGCAGCAATGCCCGATACATATAATAATGGTGAAGTTAACGACTTAGACCGTTTAAGTTATTATAATACTCATTTAAACGCGGTTCATAATGCAATTGAACAAGGTGTTGTTATACATGGCTACTTTGCTTGGAGCCTAATGGATAACTTTGAATGGGCAGAAGGCTATTTAAAACGTTTTGGTATTGTGTATGTAGATTATAAAACCCAGCAACGCACTATTAAAAACAGTGGCTTAGCTTATAAAGAACTCATCTCTAAAAGATAAGAGCATACCCATAACTAAAAACAAGTATAAAGCGGGATAAATAATCATGGTCAGTGTAAAAGAAAAAATAGCGTATGGCTTAGGCGACACCGCCAGTAATATTATTTTTCAAACAGTTATGATGTTTTTAATGCTGTACTACACAGACGTAGTGGGTTTATCACCCGCTGTTGTCGGTACTATGTTTTTAGCAGTACGTATTTTTGATGCCGTAACCGACCCATTAATGGGCAACCTTGCTGACAAAACACATACGCGCTGGGGGCACTTTCGCCCCTACCTACTTTGGCTTTCACTTCCTTTTGCCATTATTAGTATTTTAGCGTTTACTACGCCTGATTTAGAAGGCACCGATAAAATAATTTACGCCTTTACTACTTACACACTTCTTATGGTGGCTTACACCGCTATCAATATTCCTTATTGTGCACTGGGCGGTGTACTTACTGCAGATGTAAAAGAGCGCGTGACTATTCAGTCTTACCGCTTTGTATTTGGTATGTTAGGCGGCGTAATAGTAGCGGGTTGTACTATGCCAATGGTTGAGTACTTTGGCCAAGGCGATGCAGCTAAGGGCTATCAATTCACCATGACTGCAATGAGCATCTTAGGCTTTGTACTTTTTTTACTTTGTTTTTTAGGCACAAAAGAGCGTATACAACAGCCAAAAGAGCAAAACATTCCTTTTGCCCAAAGTGTTAAAGCATTAATTAAAAACGATCAATGGCGAACGCTTTGCTTAGCTGCGTTTTTTTTACTTACCGGTCAAGTATTAAGGCTTACGCTTGCTGTTTACTACGTAAAATACTATTTAGGTCGAGACGATTTAATCACCTTATTTATGACACTAGGCGTTGCAGCAAGCATGCTAGGGTGTGCTTTAGCTCAACCGCTTGCAAAGCGCTTTTGTAAAATAAAAGCCTATATAAGCTTACAAGTTATTGCCGCCGCTATTTGTGGTTTTAGTTACTTTATTAGTAAAGATCAATTAGTACTCGCATTTACTGCCTTTATTTTATGGAAATTCTTTTTAGATATGGCAACCCCTTTGTTGTGGGCAAAAATGGCCGACACCATAGATTACGGGCATGAAAAAACAGGTGTACGCATTACGGGTTTAGTTTATTCAGGCGTCATATTTTTTATTAAAATGGGCGTGGCGGTAGGCGGCGCAATTGCAGGCTGGTTGTTATCTTTTTACAGTTATCAGGCCGATGTAGTACAAACACTTGATACTCAACACGGTATTTTACTTTCATTTACTGTGTTACCTGCTTTTGGATCTTTATTTGTTGCCTACATAATGAAAAAATATACACTGACTAATCAGGTTGTTGAAAATATTCAATCTAAACTAACAGCTAGTTAAGATATATACTCTAAGGTATTATTTAGCCGAAGTAGTTAAGGATAAGCGAGTGAACAAATAACATGGCAACAATTTATCAAGTCTCAGAGCTTGCGGGCGTATCGTTAGCCACCGTTTCTCGCGTGATGAACAAAAATACCCGTGTAAGCGATAAAACCAAACAAAAAGTGCTTGATGCCATGGAGCAGCTTGGCTACAAGCCTAACTCAATAGCGCAATCTTTAGCCTCTAACTGTACTAACAGTGTCGGTATTTTAGTGTCTGAGTTACATGGTCCTTTCTTTGCCCAAATGATGGCAGGTATTGAGTCGGAGCTTCGTGCTGCGGGTAAACACGTTATTATTACCACCGGGCACAGTGAAGAAGACAAAGAACAAGAAGGCATTGAGTTTTTAATTAGCAGACGCTGCGATGCTATTATTTTGCACGTTGAAGCCGTTTCAGACGACTACCTAATAAAACTAAGTAAAGGCTCTACGCCCGTTTATTTAATGAGCCGTTACGTAGAGCAATTAAAAGACAACTGTATCAGCCTAGATAATCAATTAGGTGGCTACCTAGCCACTAAATCGATATTAAATCAAGGCCATACACAAATAGCGTACATTGCAGGTCCGCAGTTTAAAGCAGATGCTTTTAACCGCTTAGAGGGTCATAAACAAGCACTCACAGAGGCTGGTATTAAATTTGATCCTGCGCTTTATTACATTGGGGACTTTAACGAAACCGGCGGTAGTAAAGGCTTAAAACATTTTATTGATGAAAAGCTCAGCTTTACTGCACTAGTGTGCGCCAATGACGAAATGGCTTCCGGTGCTATGAAATATGCTCGAGAGCACGGTTATAATTTACCAAACGACTTATCGATTGTTGGATTTGATAACGTTATTTTTGCAAACTACCTGTACCCTACACTCACGACCATAGATAATCCGATCGGAAAAATGGGCGAAATGGCTGCTAAATTAGTGCTTAAAGATGTTTATCAAAATAAAAACCTTGTTATAAATCGCTTTTTTGAACCTACTTTAATGCAGCGCGATTCATCTGCACCACTTATCAAGTAAAAACTAAAAGCGAATACTAATTTTGGTACAAAAAAGCGGCTAAATGCCGCTTTTTATATGTGAGCTACTTAACAATCCAAGGCGTTACTTTAATAACCTGCGATATATCGCCAAGTGACGCGGTATCATCTTCCCAGCTATCTTCAACTGCAAAGTAACACACAGACTTTTCACACGTTATATTTTCATCATCAAATTGCATTGGGCTTTTAAATGTAACTGCTACGCCCTTTTGCTCTGGTAATAAAAACCACATTAATTTACTTACAAAAAAGCCCGATAAATCAGTTAACAGCTCATCAAGTTCTTCGTTAATGGTATATAACGACTGCTTTGAAAACGTTAAGTCTTCAAGTTCGTTTGCTTCTATTTGAAGTTTTAATTGGCAATCATGATCTGGATTTTGTGGCTGCACCACAATGACGGCTTTATCTGTATCAAGTTGCTTATCGAACGGTAATAATAGCTGTGCTTTATCGGTGAAGTTAAGTGGGTACTCGTTTCTTTCAGTTAAAATAGTGCCGCTTTTAATGGCACACGCTTCATTAGTTGCTATATCACTTATATAAAAATTAACTCGCGCATATTGAAAGTCGCCTTTGTTAACAACTTTTAATCGGTCATAAAAACCGTCATACGACATAACAAATTCTCTTGCATTAACATTAAATGCACTCATGCCCAGCAGCACTAACGCAATGGCGTTGGTGCAATTAAAAATGTATTTATTCATCAAAGTAGGCTCTATTTTGGCTAATCATCGTGTTTAGCTCTTCTATATACGCTTCACCGCGCTCAGAGTAAGACATTAAACCATGTGTAAGTTCAGTCGCTAAAATTGGTTTTTGCTCAAGACGTAAGTTTTCACGTATTGCGCGCAAATCTTTATAAGCAGGATGCGTATTTATGTTTTTAAAATAAGAGTTTATAGCAGCTCTTACCGATTTAAACGTAGCAACTTCGTGTGCAGCTCCAGTATTACGGCGCTTTGGTACCATGCCACAGCCTTTTGTGTAACACCACTGACCAAAAAAATTAAGGCCAATACGTGCAAAACGCGATGTGCCCCACGCAGATTCATTCGCAGCTTGCATAAGCGCTAATTCTTTAGGAATTATATCAACACGGCGTAGTGCTTGCGTAAGTATTAGCGTATCAATGGTGGCTGGTAAGCCGTACGACTTTAATATTGCTGCAATATCTTTGCTTTGCTTTTTTTCTAAAGGTAATTCGTTTTGTAGCATCATGCGTGCTATTTCAAGCTTAGCGCGTTGCTGTAATATTTTTTTGTTTTCGGCTTCAACGTGCGGACGAATAAAGCTAAAAAATGCATGTTTTTTTTCTTTAACATCACTAAATTCTGAAAACTTTGGCAGTTTTACATTATGTAATGGTTTTTCTTTTTTCTTCACTTTTTTTGGTTGTTCTGACGTTTGTTCATCTAGTTCAACATCGTCACTTTGTATAAACGGGTAAGCAAGCGCCCATACAAAAAACACGGTTAGTAAAAGCTTAAAAATCGTTTTTAACATGTATTCTCTCTTTGAAACAACAACTATGCATGGTTAATACACAAGCATACGAAGGCGCATTATACCTAAGCCACTTTATAAACGCGAATAACTGGGGTTTGATGACCTTTTACGGTTGAATTTTCAGCAATGTATTTGGGTTTTAGATAAAACAGAGCCTATGTAGTGCATTTGTTCATTCGCAATTTATAAGTCCATGGGTATACTGAGCAAAGTTTAATAATATTAACTATGTGTGAGTAAGCAGTATGGATAAACAATGGCAAAGCCGAATAATAGAGCAATATAAACATCGCCCTAACGATAACCGCTCGCCGTGGCAGGTCGATCGTTCGCGCATTATTCATGCCGCTGCATTTAGGCGTTTGCAAGCTAAAACCCAAATTATGGGCATTGGCCTAAACGACTTTTACCGCACTCGCCTTACCCACTCTTTAGAAGTATCGCAAATTGGTACCGGCATATTGCGCCATTTAAAAGCGCAACATATCGACTTTACGCACTTTCCATCAACTGGATTGCTCGAAACATTGTGTTTAGCGCACGATATTGGCCATCCGCCTTTTGGTCATGGTGGTGAAATAGCGCTAAATTACATGATGCGCGATCACGGTGGTTTTGAAGGTAACGCACAAACACTGCGCATAGTTGCAAAACTTGAGCCCTACAGTAATGGCCACGGCATGAACCTAACTCGTCGTACTCTATTAGGTTTTATAAAATACCCCGCGTTTATTAATACGCTTTGGCATACCATTCCCGATGCCACAACCGGTCGTGCATTTATAAAAGCAGATGATTGGCGACCAGCCAAAGGGTTATACAACGACGATGCAGCCATATTCAACTGGATAGTAGAGCCACTGAGTCAAAACGATAAAACGTTGCTGGGTAACCATGCCGCTATTGATAAGTACCGCGCTAAAACAACGTATAAATCGCTCGACAGCGCCATAATGGAACATGCCGACGATATAGCATACGCCGTACACGACTTAGAAGATGCCATTGCAACCCATGTACTTACGTTAGACGATTGGCAAACTCATGCTCTGCCCCATTTAAAAGCACTAAACTTTGACTGGCTAAACGCCATGCTTGAATCGCTGACCCAGCGCTTGTTTTCAAAAAATGATTATGAGCGAAAAGATGCCATAGGTGAGCTGGTTAATACCTTTATTATTCATATACATTTAGATATTCAAAACGATAATTTTGAATGCCCTATTTTAAAGTACACCGCTAAATTAGATGCCCAATACGACAATGTATTGCAAATATTTAAGCATTTTGTGTTTCAACGTTTAATACGTGACCCCGAAATGCAGCAAATAGAGTTCAAAGGTCAAAACTTACTAATAGAGTTATTTACCGCGTTTGCTAGCGATCCGCTGCGTTTATTGCCCGAAACTACACAAGCACAATACATAGAAGCCGAAAAACAAAATCAAGGGATGCGCATAATTTGCGATTATTTGAGCGGAATGACCGACGAATACGCTTATAAAACGTATCAACGATTGTTTTCACCTATGCAATAGCTAACTGCTAACTACTAACTACTAACTACTAACTACTAACTACTAACTACTAACTACTAACAAACATTAAAAAGGCCGAGTAAATTAAATTTACTCGGCCTTTTGCTCAGCTATTAAAGTTAGCTATTTTGTTAAAGCGCTTTTATAACGACTCTACGCCCATGTTATATAGCGTAAAACCAAATATATCAGCATACTGCTCAATTGTTTTACTCGTTGGTGTACCTGCACCATGCCCCGCATTTGTTTCTATGCGGATAAGCGTTGGGTTATTACCTGTTTGCTTTGCTTGAAGCTCAGCAGCAAACTTAAACGAATGCGAAGGGACAACGCGGTCATCATGATCGCCAGTTGTGATCATAGTGGCTGGATACTCGACACCTGCTTTTACATTATGAAGTGGTGAATAACCTTTTATGTATTCAAACATTTCTTTGCTTTGCTCACTGGTACCATAGTCATATGCCCAACCAGCGCCTGCAGTAAATGTATGGTAGCGCAGCATATCAAGTACACCTACAGCAGGTAGAGCAACCTGAAATAAGTCTGGGCGCTGCGTCATCACTGCGCCAACTAACAAACCACCATTAGATCCACCGCGAAGTGCTAAACGCTTTTTAGACGTGTACTTTTTATCTTTTAAGTACTCAGCTGCCGCAATAAAGTCGTCAAACACATTTTGCTTTTGCAATTTAGTGCCGGCATTGTGCCAGTCTTTACCGTACTCACCACCACCGCGAATATTAGCAACGGCGTATACACCACCTTGCTCAAGCCATACTGCATTAACAGGGCTAAAGCTTGGCGTTAAACTAATATTAAAACCACCGTAACCGTATAAAATAGTAGGGTTTGAACCATCAAGCTTAATGCCTGTTTTATAGGTAATTACCATCGGTATTTTAGTACCGTCTTTTGATGTGTAAAACACTTGCTCAGACGTGTAATCATCACTATTAAAATCAATAGCCGACTTACGATAAACACCCGATTCACCCGTAGTTACATCAAACGTATAAGTAGTACCTGGTGTTTTGTAGTTAGTGAACGAATAATAAAGCGTTGTTTGATCTTTTTTACCGCCAAAACCACGTGCTGTACCCACGCCTGGTAATGTAATTTCGCGAATTAGCTCGCCTTTTTTGTTGTACTGTTTTACCTGCGAAATAGCATCAACCATGTAGTTGGCAAAAAAGGTATCGCCACCTTTTGTAAGGTTTAGTACGTTTTTGGTTTCAGGAATTAAATCAACCCAATTTTCAGGGCTTGGGTTACTTGCATCAACCGTCACTACTTTCTTATTTGGTGCATTAAGGTTAGTAACTAAAAACAGCTTGCTGCCTTCGTTATCAATAACCGATGTATCTGAATCAGTATTTCCAACAACCGTTACAAACTCACTGTTTTCTTTTGTTAAATCTTTTATAAACAGCTTATTGCCTGAAGTAGACGTACTAGCTGAAATAAGTAAGTAATGGCCATCTTGAGTTACATCAGCGCCTACATAGCGATGTTTTTGCTCATCAGTTTCACCAAATACAACACTATCAGCAGACTGAGCAGTACCTAGCTTATGGTAATACGCTTTATGCTGATCTGTTTTAGCCGAAAGTTCACTCCCTTTAGGTTTTTCGTAACTTGAATAATAAAAACCTTCGTTGCCTAACCAATCAATGCCACTAAATTTAACGTCAACAAGCGCTTCTTCAACTTGCTCTTTAGTATGTGCATCAATAACTATAATTTTGCGCCAATCGCTGCCGCCTTCAGATATTTGATACGCGAGTAATGACCCATCTTTTGAAAACGATAAACCCGACATAGACGTCGTACCATCGTCACTAAACTTGTTTGGATCTAAAAATACTTCAACGTCGCCGCCATCTTTACTGCGGTACAAAACATATTGATTTTGCAGGCCATCGTTTTTATAAAAATAGGTGTAATCGCCTTCAGTAAAAGGAGCGCCTATTTTTTCGTAGTTCATTAGTTTTTCAAGGCGCTGCTTTAACTTATCGCGATAAGGGATTTGTTCTAAATAAGAAAATGTTAAATTGTTTTGCGTTTTAACCCAATCGGCAGTCTCGTCGCTCATATCATCTTCAAGCCAACGATATGGGTCGCTAACGGCTTCTTCAAAGTAGGTATCTACTACATCGCCTTTTTTTGTTTCTGGGTATATAACTGCATTAACTTGCTTCATAGGTGCTTTTACTTCTTCTTGAGTTACCGTATTAGTTGGCTCTGAACAGCCGCTAAGCGCTACAATTACAGCACACGCTAGAGTATGTTTAAACATCCTGAGTTCCATTCTTATTTATTAATAGTGCGCCTAAGTTATTAACTTTTAGCCCTTTTGTCTATTTAGATGCGTTAAGCGCCATTTATCGCTGTAAACAAATGTAAACTTACGCTTTAATAGCACGACCCTCATTAAAATAAAAAACAATAAAAGAGCACACTATGCAAAGTAAAAACCCCACGTTTAAAAGCTTTAAAGCCTTCTACCCTTATTATTTAAAAGAACACCGCAACGTGATTTGCCGCCGCTTACATTTTATAGGAAGCACCCTCGTTCTTGCTGTAATCGCAATAGCATTATTAAAACAACACTACAGTTTATTATGGCTATTACCTGTTATTGGATATGGATTTGCGTGGGTCGGACATTTCTTTTTTGAAAAAAACCGCCCTGCTACTTTTAAACACCCTTTTTACAGTTTATGGGGAGATTGGGTAATGTTTAAAGATATGCTTGTTGGAAAAATTAAATTTTAACACTATTTTTAGCACTTTTTTTATACCAATTACTTATAAAAACAAAATTGCTTCATGCTTTAAAGTATAGGTTCTAATAAGTAGTACATAATTTATAACACACCTGTTAAATGTTAATTTAGTTAACATCTAATGGGTTTATTTGTATTTTAAATTTTAAAAAATATTTATAGCTCAACAGCTATTTATTGCCAGCCCAATAAAAATGGTTCCCTACCCATAATTAATTTAAACCATCCACCTCATCTTACCAGTTAATTAAACGTTAAATTTAACTTTTAAATATAATTCATTATTCGTCAATTACTTAGCAATTACCTTCGCTATATAACTAAAACAATGATCATTATAAAAAACAACCAAATGTAATTATAAAAACCCTTAAATTAATTGAATGTTATTCAATTGACTGACTTTGTTAATTAAGTATATGTTCAAGGTAACAAAAAAGTTTATACCAATCCGCTTAATTAAGTGATCTATTTTGAGGATGGAAAAACGTGTTGATAGCTAGGCAAAAAATTCGCTATTTAGTTGCTCTCGGCAATTGCTCCTGCATTGCTCTACCTTCTGCATCCATGCAGTCGTAAATGAGAATTTTTTAACGCAGGTAACGGCACGTTTAGCCCCTAAAAATGATTAAGTATTATTGCGGGTTGGTATTAATCTTTTTGTACAAAACTAAAATAATTCAATGGGTATGGGGAAATACAGCATGAATAGAAAACCGTTATTTAAATTACAGCAATCGGTACCACAAATATTACTCGCAATGAGCGCGTCTGCTGCACTACTTGGTTCGCTCTGCGTAAATGCTGCAGAGCAAGACACTAAAGCAGAAGAAAACATCGAACAAATAAGCGTAATTGGCTCTCGCCGATTAGGCCGTACAGTAGAAGACAGTGCAGTACCCATCGATATAATTGGTGCAGATGCACTTAAAAATTCAGGCTTTACTGAAACGAATGCCCTACTTAGCAATTTATTACCTAGCTTTAACTTCCCGCAAGCATCACTTACTGATGGTAGTGACCATGTACGCCCTGCTCAACTTCGTGGCTTAGCACCCGATCACACTTTAGTGCTTGTTAATGGTAAGCGCCGCCATAGCAACGCATTACTTAACTTAAATGGCTCAACGGGTCGTGGTTCATCATCTGTTGATTTAAATGCGATACCTGCAAATGCTATCGACCGCATTGAAGTATTACGTGATGGCGCAGCAGCCCAATATGGCTCTGATGCTATAGCCGGTGTTATTAATATTGTGCTTAAAAGTGCCAGCAGCGGTGGTTCAGTTGCGGCTATATATGGTGCTAACGTAACCGAAATGGACGGTGTACCACAGCTTGAGTCTGTATCTGAAGGCAGTGATGGTAATTTAGCCTTTACCGAAGGGGGCGATCGCTCTTTAACAGACGGCCAAACACTAACGCTGCAAGGTAACATGGGTTTTGAACTTGGCGATAATGGTTTTTTAAACATTTCAACAGAATACCGCGACCGCCATTCAACTAACCGCTCTGACTACGATAATCGTGAAAACTACGCACGATCAGATGATGGCTCTCTCGACCCGCGTGAACTTACCGTAAATCGATATAACCATAACTTTGGTAATGGCGATGTTGAAGACTTTTCAGTGTTTTATAACGCAGGTTACCAGTTAACAAACGAAGTAGATTTATATTCGTTTGGCTCTTACAGCAAACGCGAAGGCGAAGGCGGTGGTTTTTATCGCCGTGCAAGCGATAGCCGTAATATAGAAGAAGTTTACCCTGATGGCTTTTTGCCTGTTATCACCTCAGACATAGATGACTTTTCACTGGCACTTGGCGCTAAAGGTTTTGTAAGTGAATGGAATTACGATGTATCGGCTGTATATGGTCAAGATGCGTTCGAGTTTGGCGTTATAAATAGCTTAAATACCTCATACGGCCCTACTAGCCAAACAAGCTTTGATGCCGGAACACTTACCTACGATCAACTTACCTTAAACGTTGATTTTAGTCGCGAAGTAGACGTCAGCTTTTTAGAAAGCTCGGTAAGTGTAGCTGTAGGTGCTGAGTATCGCCGCGAAGGATACCAAATAGATGCAGGCGAAGAAGCTTCATATGCACAAGGCACATTTGGCCCAGGAGGCGCAGTAACCGACCCAGTCGATGGCCCATTTGGCGCAGCGGGCGCACAAGTATTCCCGGGGTTTACACCCGAATCAGAGGGCGACAATAGCCGCCATAACGTGAGCTTGTATATAGACCTTGAAACCTACCTAACCGACGATTGGAATTTAGCGGTTGCCGCCCGTTATGAAGATTACTCAGACTTTGGCGATACACTTAACGGTAAAGTTGCGACTCGTTATTCATTAACTGAAGACTTAGCGCTGCGCGCCTCTGTATCAACTGGTTTTAGAGCACCCTCTTTGCAGCAACAATACTTTACCTCAGTGGCCACTGTATTTGTTGATGGCGAACCAACCGAAACAGGTACGTTCGCACCAAGCAGCGATGTAGCAAAAGCACTGGGCTCACCTGGTCTTGATGCAGAAGAAGCTACTAACTACGGCGTTGGTTTTACATGGTCTACCGACTTTAATTTCAGCTTATCGGTTGATTACTACCAAATATTAATTGATGACCGCATTGTGTTATCAAACAACTTATCGGGCGATGCTATTGCCGATTTACTTCAAGGCACAGGCGCTAACCAAGGTCGTTTCTTCTTAAATGCAATTGACAGTAAAACCCGTGGTGTTGATGTGGTTGCCTCTTATAATGTAGCAACTGATGGTTATGGCGATTTAGCCTTTAACCTAGGTTACAACTACGGTAAAAATGAAGTAACAAATATTATCGACCCACCAGCAGAGCTGCAAGGTGCTGGGTTTGATCAAGACAACTTGTTCTCAGGCACTGAGCTACGTCGTTTTGAAGTAAGCACACCGCGTAATAAGTACAACTTAAGCGCAACATGGACTAACGACGACATACGTACCACGCTTAGAACAACACGTTACGGTGAAACTCAAGATCCATCATCAACGGCAGAGCTAAATGAAGTACTAAAACCAAAATGGATCACTGATTTAGACGTAGCTTATGCACTTACCAATAACGTATCGTTAAGCTTGGGAGCGAATAACATTTTTGATATTTACCCAGACGCAACACGCGAAAATGTTGACGAAGTAAGCACTTTCTCACGCTTGTTCGCATACTCAAGCTTTTCACCGTATGGATTTAACGGACGCTACGTGTACGGCAAAATAGAAATGAAGTTTTAATAAGCACAGCTTAAAGTAACCAAACACACAAAAGCCACCGATTAGGTGGCTTTTTAATGCGAGTTACTATTAAATCTATTACTAAATCTATTATTAAATCTATTATTAGATTTTAGTTAACCAGCCGTGCTTGTCTTCACTTTTACCCCATTGAATATCGTTCAATGCTTGGCGAAGGCGCGCAGTAGTTGGGCCTGGCTCGCCAGTACCTACTTTGTATTCTTTATCGTTATGAATAAACGTACCCACAGCAGTTAGTACAGCTGCAGTGCCCGAAAGCGCCGCTTCAGTACCAGGTTTAGCAGCACGCTCTAGTAGCTCAGTAACGCTAAAGTTACGCTCGCTTACCGTCATACCTAAATCTTTTGCAATGGTTAAAATACTATTACGCGTTACACCATGTAAAAACGTGCTATCAAGCGCTTTAGTAATAATTTCGTTGCCATCAATAAGTATAAAGTTAGCAGCACCGGTTTCTTGTACGTCGCCACCTGGGCAAAATAAAATTTGATCTGCTTGATACTTAGTTCGTGCAGCACTAATAGGTGCTAAAGCACTGGCGTAGTTACCACCACTTTTTACCATTCCCATGTGCGGGGCGCAGCGCATGCCATCTTCTTCAAGCAGTACACGCAGTGCAGTTGCACCACCGGCAAAGTAATCTCCTACTGGCGATAGTAACGTGTACAAAAGCGAGCTCATTGATGGCGCTGCCGCTTTACCAATTGCAGCCTCAGTTCCAATGTGCGTTGGACGAATATACATAGAGCCCGGCGGTAATGGCGTTTCATCTGCGTATTCGCGCATAATATCGATAATCATCGTTTTTAGCATATCGCTGTCAAAACTCGGTAAGCTTAATAGCGCTGAGCTTTGTTGCATGCGTGCAATATTTGCATCCATTCTAAAAAGATAAACAGAACCATCTTCATGGCGAAAGGCTTTTAAGCCTTCAAAACATGTACTTGAATAATGAAGAACGTGCGCACCAGCATGAAGTTCAAGTTTATCGGAAGGGACAATTGAGCTTTCGCTCCATTTATTATCAGAAAAACGAGCTTGAATCATCTGCGGCATAAACACGGTACCAAATGCGGCCATTTTAATCTCTCTTGTGTGGTCTATTTCCCTCCATTGTATGACAATCACACGCTATTTAACCATAGCTAAAGTAAGGCTTTTTTAATTAACTATGAGAATTTTTTGCAAGTGCTGTTTACTAATCAACCGCTTTGGGTGCTATAAACAAAAAAATCGGCTAATACAGTTGCACTAGCCGATTCTTAAAGGTAAATAATTTACTTGAACGAATATCTAATAATACGTTTTAACACCGAGGTATACTGTTTAAAAAAGCTACCTGTATGGTAATCAATACCGTGTTTTTTCAAAACGGCTTGTACTTGAGGTGCAACTTCTTGATAGCGCGAAGACGGCATATCAGGAAATAAGTGATGCTCTATTTGGCAGCTCAAATGCCCCGTTAAAACATGAAACCAATGCGACCCTTTAATATTTGACGAGCCCAGTACTTGGCGGTAATACCACTGTCCTTGCGTTTCGTTTACGCAGTCTTCTTGTTTAAAGGTTTGCGTTTCTTCAGTAAAGTGACCACAAAATATTATGGTTGATGTCCATAAATTACGGATTAAGTTTGCCACTAAATTACCCGCTAACACCCATAAAAATAAAGGCCCTGCAAGTAACGGAAATATCGCATAATCTTTAATTAACTGGCGAGCGCCTTTACTAAAAAAGCGCTGCTTTAATGTAGAGTGTGATACAAGCCCTTCGCGGTTTTCTTTCTTTTTACCAATAAAAACACGCTCTGCAGCTAACTCGTGATACGACACGCCCCACTGAAATAGCACACTTAAATTAATATATGTAAAAAACTGCCATACATTTTTAAAGCGCCATTTAAAATCATCGCTTAAACGCAACAAGCCATAACCAAAGTCTCTGTCTTTACCAATAATATTAGTATACGTATGGTGTTCAAAGTTATGAACGCGGTGCCAACTTTGTCCATCGCACGCTATGTCCCACTCATAATGTTGTGAGTTAAGTTGCTTGTCGTTCATCCAATCGTATTGACCATGCATTACATTGTGGCCAATTTCCATATTGTCTAAAATTTTAGCAAGCGCTAATAGCAGCACGCCTGCAACCCACAATAGTGGCTGAATAAAACCAAGCATAAGCAAAATTCGCCCGCTCCATTCACACACTCGCTGTTTGCGCACAACAGAGCGAATATAGTCAGCATCTTGTTGGCCAACTTTGCCAAGGGTGTCCATTTTAATGGCATCTAGCTCGCTTGCGAGCATGTCGTAGTTAATGTTTTTCATAATTGTAACTCCAAATCACTAACAGGTTGGCTTACGCAAAGTTGTATTAATTGCTCGCCGTTGTCACTCAATTCACCTGTTTTTAAATTACGTACCACGCCTGACTTTTTAATACATTGGCATTGATGGCAAATACCAATACCGCAACCGCGTTTAACGGGGAGCTTTTTTTCTTCAAACTGAGTCAGTAAAACATCGTTGCCCGATACAACATGGGCACTGGCGTTAATTTTTACATTAAATTGGCTGTCGTCGTTTAAGGTAGGCAGCGCTAAACCAAATGCTTCTTGGTAGTAATTTAGCTTATGCGTTTTAGCAAAATCGCTCACCGTTTGCATAAATGCAGCAGGGCCACAGCAGTAAATGTCTGGGTTTTCCCACGGCTTAATATTGCTGGTTATATCGCTTGATTGCTCGCGCGTTAATAATAAAAACGAAAAATGCTCAAATTGCGCTGCCAACTCACTTAGCTCATCAACACATTGATGCTCAGTGGCTTTTGCGTAATACACTAACGACACTTTTTGCGTAGTTTGGCCTAAGTAATCATCAAGCATAGCCAGCATAGGTGTTATACCCGAGCCGCCTGCAATAAAAGTGGCTGGCGTGTGTGTGTTTTTAAACACAAAGTCGCCGCTTGGCGCAGAAATATTGCACCACAACCCCGCTTTTAATGCACTGCTGAGTAAGCCTGTAAAGCGCCCTTGCGCATTTGTTTTGATTAGTAAGCGCACCAAACCTGTATTTTTAAATTGCTTAGCGCTTGAGGCCACGGTAAAAACGCGTGTTAATAATCGCCCATTAATTTCAACCGTTAAACTTATATGCTGCCCTGACGTATGCGCCTGCCATTGTTTGCTTGGCTTAAGTTGTACACTTAAAAAACCGCCATCAAGCACAGCGGTACTAACTACTTGCGCTCTAAACTGCCCTGCACGCCACGCAGGTTTAAACACCTGCATTACGGGCTCTATGTAGCCTGCAAAACTTTGATGGTGTAAAAACCATTTTGAAAATTGGTTTAATACTTGAGTCATCATGATTAAATCTCTATCAAATCTTAATTGCTTTGAACTTACACGTGTACGCCCAAACTTCAGCGCACAAGTGTACGCTCAAATTTCAAGTTTTCAACCCCAATAGAGTAATTATTCAATTTTTTTATTAGCGCTAATTGCTAAAACAATTTCCTGTGAAGAGGTAATTTTATAAATAGAAGTGTGTGTTTTTCATTCAACTCAACACTTAACAAATTTATTTATGCCATGATAAGGTTATGTAAGATTGGATTAATTTTGGAAGCCATAATGATAAATTTAATGTCACATAACACACTCCCTAAACTAATAAGTGCAGGCTTAGCCGTTGCTATGTTTGCTACTAACGCCCCCGCAAATGCAAAAAGCGATTACGTAAAAAACTATAAACAGCTCGATACTTTATCGCTTAGCGTTAACGCAGTAACAGCGGCAGAAGGTGTAGTTATACCTTGGGCTATTGAACCTTTAGTTAACGGTGACTTATTAATATCTGAGCGCAGCGGAACGTTATTTTTATTGCCTAAAAATACCACTACATTAACTAAAGTGAAGGGCCTACCAAACATTGATGCAAATGGCCAAGGCGGATTGCTTGATTTATCACTACACACCGACAGTAAACAAAACCAATGGCTGTATTTTAGTTACGCAAGTAGTGAAGGCAAAGGAAGCGGAAGTAACACCGCCTTAATGCGCGCCAAGCTAAATAGCGATCATACGCAGTTGTCTGATCAGCAATTGCTATACAAAGGCGAGCATAATAGTACCAAAGGCCAGCACTACGGCAGCCGTATTGTGTTTGATAATGAAGGTTATGTTTATTTTTCAATTGGCGATCGCGGCTCGCGCGACATAAACCCGCAAGATCTCACTCGCGATGGCGGTAAAATTTATCGCTTACACGATGATGGCCGTATCCCAAGCGACAATCCGTTTGTTAAACAAAAAGATGCAAAACATGCGGCATGGTCTTATGGGCACCGTAATCCACAAGGCATGTGGTTTAATAATCAAAACAATATTTTATGGTCTCACGAGCACGGACCACGCGGCGGCGATGAACTTAATATTATAAAAAAAGGCGCTAACTACGGATGGCCTTTAGTAAGTTATGGCGTTAACTACAGTGGTACCAAGTTTACCGACCTTAAAGAAAAAGACGGCATGCAATCGCCTGTATTACATTGGACCCCTTCAATTGCCCCCTCCGATATGTTGTATGTAACGAGTGATAAATACCCAAAGCTTAAAGGTAAGCTATTACTAGCATCAATGAAATTTGCATTCATTAGCGCACTAGAACTCTCAAAGGGCAAGGTTGTTAAGCAATATAAAATACTCGATGGAATTGGCAGAGTACGCAGCCTAGCCCAAGGCAGCGATGGTTTTATTTATTTAGGTATTGATGGACAAGGTATTAAACGCCTAGAGCCAGAAACGTAAGCACTAGAACCAGAACTAGCACACAGTACGTTAATAACTACACCGTGTTTACTTTGCGCTTTTAAAGCGCAAAGTAAACATTTTCACCAAACAAAGAACTATTAAGCCAATTAATGCGTACACTAAATACATATAATTTAATAAATTAAGAGAATAATAATGTTTTCATTTTTAAAGCCTGACCCAATAAAAAAACTGCGTAAAGAATACGACGTAAAACTAGAGCAAGGCATGCAGGCACAAAGAAAAGGCGACATTAAAAGCTTTGCAATGTTAAGTGCAGAAGCCGAAAAAATCTGGAGTGAAATAGAAACTCTAGAGGCTAAAAAAGCCAAGTGAGTAAATATGCTAAACGAGGCTCTACTATAAAAGCACAGAGCTTCGTTTAGTAAATAAATCGTAAATTCGTATAGCCCCTACTTATACAGGTTTAGTATTTTTTAATTACTGCCAAGTAAAAGTAGTCATTAAATATCACCCTACCATTACTTTAAAACTTCAGATAAACAGCCAAATCTCACTTCATAAAACAAAATAAATCACTGTGGGTCTAAACTGTTTTATATATTGTCTCATAATATTATTAAAAGTCGTTTTGAGATTTGACAACAAAGCTTATTTTACAACTCGTATAAACAACTGTTTACAATAGCGTTTTTAAGTGGAATTATTAGATAATGTAATGCAAGCTATTTTGGGGAATTATAAACCCTAAAGTAAAATTTAATAAAGTTTTATGCCGCAAAGGAGTGTTCATTGAGCATCGAAATTATTTCCACGAACTGTCTAACAAAGTCTATAGAATGTGAACAGGTAACAGAACGCAATTTATTAAAAATAAAAATCCCTAAAGCTCGTGCCTTTAAATATATCACTTTAAATGAAGGAATTGCTCAGTTCGCTGTAGAGCGTAATATTAACTTTCTTGATTATCGGTTTATTGAAGGTTATGAAGCTATTTGGTCACAAGAGCATGATGTTATTGAATGTGAGATAGAACTACCACAAAGAGGCTTTGTTTTTGATCGAATTTTTCGCAGCAATAAAGATGTTTCTGAAGCTGGGAAACTAATTATTGATACACACCTTACGAATGTAAAGGTCGAACTATCTGAAGTATCATATGAGTTTCACCTCCTAGATATATATAAAGATACAGCTCGTTCTCGACCAATGATGGATATTGAACGGTTTGATAGAAGAAAAAACTGGGCTACTTCTCTAAAGATTACAGGGGTGAATGTTACTAGCCATGACAAAGCAAAAGAAATAATAGAGACTATTTTTGCATCAATATGCTTCCAGTTTGACTGCAAAACAAATCTCCCATTAATGCTTGCGGTAGAGCGAAGTTTTTCAAGCGTTAAAACTGATAACTCAGCCACGGAAAACCTAGAGTTAACTGCAGTTAATCAGAAGTATGATACCGAAGCATTGTCATTATATTGGTATGCACAATCTTCTATTGGCATGCCACTGTTACAGTATTTAGCTTTATACCAAGTCATTGAATTTTACTATCCAATATATTCTGAGTTGGCTGCTCAAAAGAAAGTTGCCAATACTCTTAAAGACCCTTGCTTCAATTCTCATAATGAAAAAGATATAGCTAGAATTTTTAATATAGTTAAGTCTGCTTCATCTGCTCGGTCAGAACTTTCTCAACTGGAGTCTACCTTCAGGGAATGCATCGATGTAAGTTTGCTTCGAGACTGGCTAAAGTCTGAAAATAACAGAGAGGAATATTTTCGGTCAAAAAATGCAGTTAAACTTTCTGAATATCAAGTAAATTCCAATGCAGACGATGGTGATTTATTAAAGCAGGTATGGCAAAGGTTTTATAATATAAGATGTCGAATAGTACATACAAAAGGAGCAGAGGGAGAGTTAGATGTACTTCACCCTCAAAGTAAAGAAGTTAAAAATTTGGGTTATGATATTGAACTGGCTAATTTCTTAGCACATCGAGTACTTATCTCATCTAGTAAACCAATCAATGCGGCATAACAAGCCATTGAAATGGGATTTTGGTTTTCCCCCAATTTAGTGAACACCTCCTCTTAACATCGAGGAGGAAAAAGTAGAAATACGCTGCTATTTCCCATACACATTCTCAGGATTTATTTGCATTAGCAGTGCGGGGTTATCTATCGGTTTGAACCCGTATTGCGCATAAAGACCATGCGCATCAGAAGTCGCTAATAAAAAGCGCCTGAGCCCTTGCAGCTCAGGGTGCTCTACTATTGTTTTAATAAGTAACTTACTCAGCCCATTACCTTGCAAGTGCGGAGTAATAAATACATCGGCTAAATAGGCAAAGGTTGCTTTATCGGTCACTACTCGGGCAAAGCCAACTTGTTCGTTATGAGCGCTGTAAACACCAAAGCACATTGAGTTATCAATAGCTGATTGCATCACGCTTTTAGGAATGCCTTTGGCCCAATAGCTATTAGCAATAAAGTTATAAATAACGTTAAAGTTAAGTTTACTTTTGTCTGTGCTGATTGAGTAATCACTAATGTTTGCGGTCATAAGTTAATAGTCTTTTTTACCAATGTTTTTATAAACATTCTTATAGAAAGTCTTTAACGTTCCTATAGTCTATAAATAATTTTTAACGTTTTTAAGCTGTTTGTCGTGTACCTTTGAAAGTACTAATAGCGAGCAAATAGCCCCAAATAACGCCAGTCCCATATCTGATTGGGTATCCCACACGTAACCTTGCGTGCCTAAAAATGCTTCTGCGTTTTCGCCGCTTAATACTGCAACCCACCATTCTATTAATTCGTAAAACGCGCTAAATGCTAAACATACCGAAATAACAAAGGTGATTAACCAACCTTTGCCGTTTACTACTTTTTTGCGCAGTAAAATTTCGCGTGCTAGTAGTGCTGGTACAAAACCTTGAAAAAAGTGCCCTACCTTGTCGTAGTTATTACGCTCGCTACCAAATAGGTTATCGAAAAAAGGGACTTCGGCGTAGGTGTAATGCCCGCCAATCATCAGCACTATGCAATGCGCTAAAATAAATGTATATAAAATAGGGGTAAGTTTAAAATGGCTATAGGTACTTGCTAGCAGCACTAAACCAATAATTGCGGGGATAACTTCAAGCAGCCATGTAAATTGATCTTTTGGGTTAATACCAGACCAAATTAATACAATAAAAAACAGGCTCAACCATAAATACTTCATTTAGAATCCTTTTCTAAATTGATCAAATTTACGGCATTTTACGCCTTTGAAATAAACGACGCTACCTATAGTTTGTTTTTGCAGTAATGCGATTAAACAAAGTAGGAAAAAAGCGCTTAATTGTAGGCGCCCAACCACTCAAACCTTTGCCAATAATCACTTCGTCTTTTTTATTGCTAATGGCACGAATCATTTTTGAAGCAGCTACGCTTACATCCATCCCATTTTCTATCGATTCTTCTGGTTTATTTTGAGCTATGCCTTGCTCGTTTAGTGAGTTATGCGCAATTGCTGTTTTAATAGAGCCTGGGCAAATTGTTAAACAATGAATGTTATGTTGTGCTACTTCTGCTCGTAGGCAATCCATAAAACCAACCACCGCATATTTAGAACCCGAATAACCTGTTCTAAATTTTGACCCAACTTTACCCGCCACACTACTAATAGACACAATTGAGCCACTGCGCCTTGCCACCATAGTAGGCAATACAGCTTTAGTAAGTGCAATTGAGCCAAAGTAATTAACCTCCATTAATTGGCGGTACACGTTAAAGTCGTTTTCTAAAAATAAGCTACGCTGAGATACGCCGCCGTTATTAATTAAAATATCTATTACAGGAAGCTCGCTCATGTTTGCTGTTATTGTACTCAGTACATGCTCTGGCTGGGCTAAGTCCAGCGGCAAAACTAAGTGCCCTTCGCCTTTAAGCGTTGCTTTTAAATCGTTTAGTTTATCTACATTGCGCGCCGATAAAATAACGCGCGCGCCAAGCTCGGCAAATTGTATAGCAAGCTCTTTACCAATACCTGATGATGCGCCGGTGATCCACACGGTTTTATTATTATATTGCATGCGTTATCTGCCTTTTATTATTATTTATTAAGTTTTATTAAGGTACTTAGAAAAGTATTTTACGCCTTTGTAGGACCAGCTATCGCGTTTACTTCATCTTCTAATGTTTTGTAAAAACCCATTAAAAATAGTAGTTCAACAGTTACGTACAAAGGGCCAATAATTAAACCCATTAGGTCATCTACAAACGCTGGTTTTTTACCTTCGTAATAGTGCCCAATAAACTGCAGTACCCAACCAAATACAAACACACTTAGGCCAATACTCAACCAAGGCCAAAACGACATTGCCGCAATAGGCTGAGCACCAACAAGGAGTAAAGTGAATATCACGGCCATAATAAAGCCAAGCGAAAAGCTCAGCATAAAATAATAAACAACCGACGCTAATACAAAAAGTTGTGCGCCATCAATTACTACACTACCAAGGGGGATTTGAATACGCGCTAGTAAACACAACGCTGCAAATACAATGAGCGGAATACCAATAAAGTGCGTTAGTACATTACGTTTAGAACGATGATATAAACCATATTTACCAAGTTGCTGTTGAAGTGTTTTCATTGTTTTGCCTTTATTTTTATATATAAAACTTACTTTAGCAAAAGTAAGCATAGCAACAATGTCAGGTATCCGACATTTTGTAAATTAAACAAATGCAGAAATTATTTTACCCGGCTCATGCTCATCTTGCATATCCGTTCGCTCGCGCCCTTTTTGATACTCTTGCTCAAGCATTTTTTGAAGTTCCTCTATTTTATTAGCAATTGCGCTAGGGTCTGCGCCCTGACCTTGTAGCTCTTTAGTGAGCTCTTCTATTGTCGCTTTTAGCTCGTCTATTTTGTCTTTGTTTACACCTAAGCGCTGATAAACCAGCGCTTCTTGGGCACCTTCTAAAAACGTTTGATCTTTAGGCGTTGAGCTTATGCCTTTAACACCATTTGGTTTTTCATTAGGGAGGGTATTAGTTGCCGCAACTTCGCTTGAACCTGCCGCTTTATTTACTGTAGGAGAGTTATAATTACTATATTGATTTTTAAAGGTTATTGTAGTCATTAGGTCAAATCCATTGTTGCGTTACATTATCTGTAGCAATTTTGGTTCCAACTAAATAAAAAAGTCTCTATTTAAGCTTGTGTAGCACGCGCCTGTAACTTTTGTTTATCTAAAACAGTTATGCGTTGATACCCCAAACTAATGGCTTGTAGGCTAACAAGCTGTTGCAGTATTTGATTAATAGTTTGGCGCGTTAGGTAGGTCATATCAGCAAGTTGCTGCTGAGATAAAACAAGCGGTGTTAAGTGCTCAGTATGTTCGCTAAGCATTAAAAGTCGATTGCATACTTTTTGCTCAGCGCTTAGTAATGCGTGATCTTCCATTGAGGTAAACATTAGGCGTAACTTTTGTGCCAGCAATAAACCAAACTCTTGCCAATATTGTGGCTGCTTGTTTAATAGCTGTTCAAGCTCGCGTTGGGGCACGTAAAAAAGCACAACATCAGTTTGTGCATATACATCATGAGTGCGCAGGCCACCATCAAACAAGGTAACTTCGCCAAACCACAGTGATGAATCAATAAAGCTCAATACAGCTTCTTTGCCTTCGTTACTTACGCCACTAATACGCACCACGCCGCTAAGTACGGCATAAATTCCATCGTGCTTATCACCTCGCAAAAATAATGATTGCTGAGCCTTTAGTGAGAGCGTTTTGCCCTGCGTTAATAAAAAGCTTTTTAAATAAGCGCTACGGTTTTTAAACCAATGCCCTTGCTCTATAACGTTTTGCTGCTGTGGAGTCATTATTTACTGCATTTGCTTATTAAATGGCTGTTTTTCGATAACCAATTTTTTAGGGAAATTTAAATCGGTTGCTATAACAAAATCATCGTAAGGATCATTACCCGAAAACAGCTCAGTTATTAATGTATCGTTTTTATAAACATTAACGGTTACACCGCTGCCCATACCGCCTGAGTTAATAATATAGTAGTGATATTCGCCGTTACTAAAAAATAAAATACTCTCGCCAATACGCCCTACTTGCCTGTAGTAACTGCCAAATGGAGCATTCGGTGTTGCTTCTTTTTCAAGCCCTATGTCATTAACTCTACCAAATCGATAACTAAGCGATGAGTCATCTTTTGCAACACAAATAGAAAGCACTTTATCGGTAGGCTCTAACTTGTAGGCTGTATTTTCATCTGGGTTACGCACAACTTTATGCATTTTTGCGTTAATGTAGGCTGCTTCATTACTTTTACAATGTGTTGCTAGCATACCGACCACTAAAGCGGGTTCGTGTGTTTGAGCTGCTGAAGGCGTGTTTACTTTGAGATTAGAGGGTGAGTTACTTACATTATTATTTAGCTGAGGACTACCTTGAATTGCCATACTTTGGTCGTCACAACCAAACAATGCAAACAAGAAGAAAGAATAAAAGCTCGCTAAAAATTTAATGCGCATAATAAAATCCATCTATGAGAGAGCCTTTAAAATAGCGATAAAACTAGCGACTCGCAACACCTTATGCGCAATACTTTATAAGTTTATTTTTAAACCATCTTCTGCAAAAACTACGTTACTTTTTAGTGATTTAATTAACGATTTTTTAAACAACTACTGGTTTTTAATGACCGATACATAAACTGAGATAGAACCGCCGCTTGATGCGATTGCTTCAATTGCGTTGTACATAATCACTACATCGGCATTTTCGCTAAGTTAGCAAATGTACCTATTTTTTGTTGAGTGACCAACGGCCGATTTATTAATTTTAGCTAGTATTAAAAGCTGATTTAAACACCTTATAAAAATGTGTAAATAACTAAATTAATCAATAATTGGTTTTCTTATAATAAAATGTTGTTACAGCACTATTGCAAACGGCTTTTTATAACCAATTGTAATTTATGATTTAAATAAAATTAAATCCAAAAAACATACATTTTAAAAACAATTTAGTCTCATTTTATTAAAACAACAGTTGACCCTATTCAAAATATAAACTAGCATTTCTGGAAGCGCTTCCACAAATCCTAGTTAAACAGATTTTTCTGGAAGCGCTTCCACACATTTGACAATGTTTATAACTACACAATAACAGCCCCATACAAGCTGTTAATAATAATGATAAAAGCGCGAGGGAAACCGAATGTCCAACCATATTGTAAGAAAAACAAAGATAGCGACCAGCCTATCTCTGATTTTAGGTGCATCAATCTCTTTGCCTGTATATGCACAAGAAGCAAATACAGATGTTGAAGTAATCCAAGTTACTGGTTTTAAAAGCAGTATTAAAGAGTCGACTCGTTTAAAACGCGACGCCGCCGGTGTTGTAGATGCTATATCAGCTGAAGATATTGGTAAATTCCCAGATACCAACTTAGCCGAGTCGCTACAGCGTATTACGGGTGTGTCGATTGATCGCTCAAATGGTGAAGGCTCTAAAGTAACGGTTCGTGGTTTTGGCCCCGACTACAATATGGTAACCCTAAACGGGCGTACAATGCCGGCGGCATCTTTGCCTGCAGGCGGTGGTACACCCAGCTCTCGTGCATTTGATTTTGCAAACTTAGCGTCTGATAGCGTTAAATCGGTTGAAGTATATAAAACTGGTAAAGCAAGCATTGCATCAGGTGGTATTGGCGCAACAATTAATATTAATACCGCTCGCCCACTTGATAACCCAGGCTTTGTTTCAAGCATTGGCGTAAAAGCTTTACACGACTCAACAAACCGCGTTGGTGATGACATAACACCTGAGCTTTCGGGCTTAATTAGCTGGACCGACAGTGAAGCTAAATTTGGTGCCTCGTTAACTGCAAGCATGCAACAGCGCGATAGCTCATCAACAGGTGCGTTTGTAAATCAATGGAATACATCAGCTTTTGACGGCACAATCCCACAAGCTGCAGACGATATTGTTTTAACTAATGCACCCGCCGTTGGCCAGCTTTATTCAATGCCATCAGATTTGCGCTACACCATTGCCGACAGAGAACGTACTCGTACAAACGCGCAATTAACGCTGCAATACAGCCCTATTGACGATTTAACAGCCACGCTTGATTACACATATTCTAAGCAAGATTTATTCGAAGCCCGTGCTGAGCAATCAATTTGGATGGATAACTACAAAAGCGCGCTAACGTTTGACGATAACACGGTAAAAACCCCGATTTATTACCGAGAAGAACGTCGCGATCAGCAAACACGCGATTTAGGTTTAGCGTTTCAAGAGCTAAACCAAGTTAACCAAAACGATTCTATTGGTTTAAACGTTGAGTACTATTTCAACTCAGAATTAAGCTTTATGTTTGATGCGCACAATTCAAAAGCCACTAGCAAACCAGATGCACCTTACGGCAGCTGGGTAAACGCAGGCTTAGGCGCAAACGTAGTTAACGCACAAGAAGTTGATTTTAGCCGCGAGCTTCCATCAATGAGTATCGATTTTGATGATTGCCGCCGAGACAACCTAAATTGTAATAACACATTAGATGCCTCTGATGTGGGTACGTCTATTTTAGATTCTAACTTTGCTCGCCAAGAATCTGAAATCACAGAATTTAGAATCCATGGTAAATACGAAATTGAAAACGGGGCAATTGACTTTGGTATAGAGTCTCGCTCTATGGAAAGCCATTCACTGCAATCACTTACACGTAATACAATGGGTAACTGGGGTATAGAAAACCCAGGCGAACTACCTGATGGCTACCTAAACCCAACAAACTTTTTAGCTGAGTTTGACGACTACGATACATCGGGCTCGTTCAACCAAGGTTATACTGGCAGCGCATCTCAAATTGGTTACTGGGCAGGTGAAGAATACGGCTTTAACTTTGCAGCCGATGGCGCATTTGCAACTAACCGCACCATTGAAGAAGACATAACCGCTGCGTTTGTGCAATTTACTTACAACGGTTACATTGGCGATATGCCATACAACATTGTTATTGGCGCGCGGCAAGAGTCTACCGACATTACCTCAACGGCTAATATCGATTTACCTAACGCAGTAGCGTGGGAAGGTAATAACGACTTTAATGTTCGTTTTGGCTCGGCTAAAGAAGATTTCACGCTTAAATCTAGCTACGATCACTTTTTACCAAGCTTTGACTTTGACATAGAAGTAATCGAAAACGTGAAAGCGCGTTTTTCTTATAGCACGACAATTGCTCGCCCAACTTACGATAACTTAAGTTCAGCAGCTACTGTTGGTGTACCAGGTGCCCCTACTCTTTTAGCGGGTTCTTCACCGGCTACAGCGTCAACAGGTAACCCTGGTTTAGTGCCGCTTGAATCAGATAATATTGATGTATCGGCTGAGTGGTACTTTGCAGAAACAAGTTATGTGTCGGTAGGTTATTACACTAAAGACATTGAAAACTTTATTGGTTTAACACCAATGACGCAAAACTACTACGGATTACGCGATGCAACAGCGGGTCCTCGCGCACAAGCTGCCATTGCTGAGCTAGAATCTCGCGGACTTGCTCTAACCGATTCAAACTTATTTCAAATGGTTGCCGCAACAGAAAATGGCGTTGATTTTGACTCTATGACCTACGAAGAGTTTGAAGCCGCTTACGATGTAATTGCTAACAGCGATGACCCATTACTAGAATTTACAGCGCAAGTACCTACCAACAATAAAAATGCCACCATTGATGGTTTCGAAATTGCCTTTCAGCACTTTTTTGGTGAAAGCGGTTTTGGTGTGCAAGCAAACTACACCACAGTTAATGGCGACATAGACTTTGATGTAAACGCTGACCCTACTACAACACAATTTGCACTAGTGGGTTTAAGCGATACAGCTAACTTTATTGCAATGTACGAAAACGATGATTTTCAGGCACGTATTGCTTACAACTGGCGTGATAAGTTTTTAAATAGCGCAGCTCGATACGTAAATGAGCCAGGCTTTACTGAAGAATATTATCAAATCGACTTTAATGTTGCGTACAACTACAGCGAACAACTATCGTTTTTTGTTGAAGGCCTTAACATTACTGAGCAAAACAGCCGCGAACATGGCCGTACGTCAGCCCAATTGTGGAACTTACAACAGCTAGGTGCACGTTACAATATTGGTATGCGTTACAACTTCTAAAGGTAATACAAAGCAAAGCCGTTAGTTTTTACTAGCGGCTTTTTTGTATTTAAAACAGTATTAATGCTAGTTTAATTGTTATCAACTTTAGGGTGTTAACTCATGACCAAACCAATAACAAAAATAGTCGTTTTAGGTGGTGGCACTGCCGGCTGGCTAAGCGCAGGCTTATTAGCTGCCGAACACCCGCACCTTAATGTAACGTTAGTGGAGTCAGCAAACGTGCCTATATTGGGTGTGGGCGAAGGTACATGGCCGTCAATGCGCAACACGCTGCAGCGCATTGGCATTAAAGAAATTGATTTTATAACCCAGTGCGACGCATCATTTAAGCAAGGTTCTAAATTTATAAATTGGCGCAACCTCAGTGAGGGAGAAAACTACTACCACCCTTTTATGAATCCACAAGGCTATGAGCAAACCAATTTACACGCCAGCTGGCAACGTATTGCACCTGATCAAAAATTTGCCGACGTTGTTAATATGCAAAGCTTTGTATGCCAAGCAGCACTTGCACCAAAGCAATTACAAACACCCGAATATGCAGCGGTCACCAACTATGGCTATCATTTAGATGCGGGTAAATTTGCTGAGTTTTTAAAAAATCACTGTGTTAAAAATCTAAACGTTACACATATTATTGACGATGTAACCGAGGTTATTAACGACGAACATGGTTATATTGCTTCATTAAAAACAAATAATAATGGCGATATAACAGGTGATTTATTTATAGATTGCTCAGGCTCTCGTGCTCGTTTAATTGATGAGCATTTTAATAATGAGTTTATAGCGCAAGATCATATTTTATTTAATAACAGCGCTGTTGCGGCGCAAATACCTAATGCACACATCAATCAACCAATTGCCTCTGCTACGCTATCTACAGCGCAAAGTAACGGCTGGATTTGGGATATAGCCCTACCAACGCGCCGTGGTACAGGTTATGTATTTAGCAGTAAATATCAAAGTGATGAAAGCGCAACAAATACTCTAAAAAGCTACATAGCTAAAACTACCAGTGAGCAACAAGCTGAGCAACTTAACTACCGCGTATTAAAATTCAGCCCTGGTTACAGGCAAAAATTTTGGATTAAAAACTGTGTTGCCGTGGGTATGTCTGCTGGCTTTTTAGAGCCGCTTGAAGCGTCAGCTCTTGCTATGGTTGAGCTTTCAATTAGCATGATAAGCGAGCAACTCCCGCAAAACCGCACCCACATGAGCCAGCTTGAAACGCGTTTTAATGAGCGTTTTAGCACTCGTTGGCAGCGCGTTATTGAGTTTTTAAAACTTCATTATGTGCTAAGCGAGCGCGACGACACTCCTTATTGGCAAGATATTAGTAATTTAAATACCGCGCCCGAGCGCCTGCAAAACTTACTTAAACTTTGGCAATTTCAACCCCCTAGCCGCTTTGATTTTATTGAAAACGAAGAAGTGTTTTCATCAAGTAGTTACCAATACGTTTTATATGGCATGGGCTTTGATACACAAACAGTATCTGCACAAAATACATTTAACGACCCACGCGCTGGGGATTACTATTATCAGCAAAATCGCGAAAAAATAGCGCAGTGCTTAAATGGACTGCCAAGTAATCGCGCGCTTTTAAATCATCTTTTATCAAATAATGGGCAGCCACATAATGACTAAAACAAACGCTGTTAAAAACGTAGTAATTGCTGGAGGCGGCACTGCAGGTTGGATGGCCGCAGCGGCACTTGCTAAACTAGTTGGTAACAATATAAACATAACCCTTGTTGAATCTGACGATATTGGCACTGTAGGTGTTGGCGAAGCAACAATTCCGCCTATTCGTACATTTCATAAATTGCTGGGTATAAACGAGCAAGCATTTATGAAAGCCACTCAAGCAAGCTTTAAATTAGGTATTAGCTTTGAAAACTGGGGCGATGAAAACACGCATTATATTCACTCATTTGGCGCAACGGGCAAAGAATGTTGGGCGGGTGAATTTCATCACTTTTGGCTGCAAGGTAAAGCACTTGGAATAAACAACCCATTTGGCGATTACTGCTACGAGCTGCAAGCGGCTAAAGCCGGTAAGTTTGCGTTTAATCAGCAAAACCCTATTAACTATGCCTACCATATGGATGCCACGCGTTACGCGCAGTTTTTACGTGAATTTTCAGAGCCATTAGGTGTAAAACGCATTGAAGGTAAAATACAAAAAGTAGTAAAAAACCCTAAAACGGGCCATATAGAATCATTGATTTTAAATAATGGCGAGCACATTAACGGCGACTTTTTTATTGATTGCACTGGCTTTAGAGGCTTATTAATAGAGCAAGCATTACATACTGGCTACGAAGACTGGTCGCATTTACTACCGTGTAATAGCGCCATTGCGGTGCAAACAAAATCAACCAGCGAGACCGTATTACCACTTACCCGATCTATTGCCCACAAAAGCGGCTGGCAATGGCGTATACCGCTGCAAAACCGTGTAGGCAACGGATTAGTTTATTGCAGCCAATATATGGATGACGAGCAAGCCAAAGCGCTCTTATTAAGTAACATTGAGGGCGAGGCGCTTACAGAGCCACGTATTATTAAATTTAAAACAGGGCGCCGCTTAAAAGGCTGGAATAAAAACTGCCTAGCGCTTGGCCTTGCCAGCGGTTTTGTAGAGCCACTTGAGTCCACCAGCATTCACTTAATTATGTCGGGTATTATTCGCTTTATGCGTTTATTTCCGTTTAATGGCATTACCAATCACGCCATTGACGAATACAACAAACAGCTTAAAAGCGAAATTGAAAATATTCGCGACTTTATTGTGCTGCACTACAAAGTAACTAATCGCGATGACAGTGAGTTTTGGCAGCATTGTAATGCCATGGAAGTGCCAAAAACACTTCAGCATAAAATTGATTTGTTTAAACAAACCGGCCGTGTATTTTTAGACGATGGCGACATTTTTAGAGTCGACTCGTGGGTGCAAGTTATGCTTGGTCAGGGTATTGAGCCTAATCAACATCATTTAATAGCCAGCATGATGAGCGATGAAGAACTCACCCGTTTTTTACACGGTATTAAGCAACAAATAGAGCAGCGCGTCAGCCAATTACCATCTCATCATGAGTTTTTAAAGCAGTATTGCCCAGCATAAATATCCTCTTTAAAAAAAGCCCTTATTACTAAGGGCTTTGAGACAACACACAATAAACTTAACTTATAAGCACTCTACTACTCACACTTTATTTTTGCTGTTTCAGCGCCTTGTGGTTCAAAGCTAATATCTGCAACTGAAACGTTAAGCTCGCCTGCCGTTTTAATAATAAAAGGGCTGGTTACTCTGGCAAAATCAACACCCTTTTTAGCAAAACACGTTAAATCTATGCTCATGGTTTGCCATGTATTTAAATCAGCATTTTCAAGATCACGGGTAATATCAAGCTCGCCACCACAGCCTTGTTCGCATTTCATTGCAAGGTATGTCTGTGAGCTAGGTATTTGGTTTACTTTATAGCTAAAGCTAAGGGCCGAATTTGCTTCAATGTAGGCCACTTTGTCTTCGGTAAAGTTGCTATTAATTTCGATGTAGCTGGCTGCAGTGCCATCAAAATTAAATTGCATCGCATCTTCTTGAATCGCTTTGTCTTCAGTGCGATAAGTAATGCCGCCAAGCTTTACACTGTTACTTGCTACTTGGTGCTGCTCGCTGTTTGAATTTAAAAACAAACGCCACGGTGTTTTAAAGCTGCCATTAAATATAGATAAGGACGCAAGGTTACTAACATCAACACCTGAGTCTTCATTTAGATTATTGGCACGCGTACTTTCATCTTTATACGTTAAGCCAAAGCCATAGGGTAATAATGGCGAGTAATCAGCATCCCCCTTATTTACTGCGGTTTGTAGTGGCGATTTAGGCCACGAGAACGACAACTTACCTTTAAAGTCGTATTGTACCTGCCCACTTTCATCCGCTAATAATACATCTGCAATGCCTTGTCCTTCAGTGCCAGGAAGCCATGCTGCTACAAATGCATCTGACGCGTTTAGCTCGCTGTTAACCCACATTGGTCTGCCCGATATAAACACCGACACCACCGCAATACCTTGCTGCTTTAATGTTTTTAATATTTTAAGAGAGCGTTTATTGTTACGTTCAAACTCAAGGTTGTCTTTATCGCCATGTCCCTCTGCGTATGGTTCTTCACCAAATACAACAATGGCTACATCGGGTTTGGTATTAAACTCACCCGTTGGGCTTAAAATAGCGTTACCGCCAGCGGCATCTATTTGCGTTTTTAGCCCCGCATAAATAGACGTTGCCCCAGGAAAATCTGCATTTTGATTATTAGTTCCCTGCCATGTAATACTCCAACCGCCCGATTGCTTGCCTATGTTATCGGCCGCATCGCCTGCTATAAGTATGTTGCTTGATGGGTTAAGCGGTAATAAATGGTTGTTGTTTTTAAGCAGTACTAGCGACTCTTGTACCGCTTGGCGGGCAATATCGCGATGTGCTGGCGCACCTATTAGTTTTAATTTACCTGAATATTTTCGATTTGCAGGGCTTGGCTTATCAAATAAACCCGCACGTAATTTAACGCGTAAAATACGTGCTACGGCGTCATCTATTCGCGCCATTGTTATTGTGCCCGCTTTTACTTGTTTAATTGTATTTTCATAAAGTGGCTTCCAAGCACCCGTTGGCACCATAAAAATATCAAGCCCCGCATTAACAGCCTGTGGGCAACTTTCATTTGTACAGCCTGCAACTTGTCCGTGTCCGTTCCAATCTCCTACAACAAAGCCATCAAAACCCATTTTTGTTTTTAATACATCGGTAAGTAAGTATTTGTTGCCGTGATTTTTTTTACCATTCCAGCTATTAAACGATGCCATAACCGACTGACTACCTGCGGTTAAGCCACCTATATAACCTTGCGCATGAATGTTATATAACACCTCTTCGCTATCAATGTTATCGCCTTGATCGTCACCATCTACTGTGCCGCCATCGCCTAAAAAGTGCTTAACGGTACTAATTACGCGTTTGTCACTTAAAAAGTCTTCATCGGCTCTGCCTTGCAATCCGTTTACAATTGCGGCTGAATACTCACGTACAATTGCAGGGTCTTCTGAGTAGCCTTCGTACGTTCTGCCCCATCGGTCGTCGCGCACCACCGCAACAGTCGGTGCAAACACCCAATCTATGCCTGTTGCCATTACCTCTATTGCAGTAGCTGCTGCAATGCGCTCAATTAATGCGGGGTTATTAGCAGCACCTAAACCAATATTGTGCGGAAATAACGTCGCCCCAATCACATTATTATGGCCATGTACTGCATCAGTGCCCCACATGGTTGGAATTTTACTGCCATCAATTGAGTCATCAACCGAGGCTTGGTACATGCTCTCAGCAAGTGTTATCCAATCTGCAGGCGTTGCATGCTTATTGGCATTTGGGAACGAGCCACCGCCATTTAAATACGAACCAAAACCGTATTTGCGCATGTCTGAAGCGGTTATATCGCGAATTTCAGGTTGGATCATTTGCGCTACTTTTTGTTCAAGCGTCATTGTTTTTAAATACTGTGCAATCGTATTTTCAATTTCAGGCGTTTTCACTACCTTACTTTTAAGCGTTGGCCAAAGTGATAAATCACCTTGCTCATGCTCAGCCTTTTTGGCTACGGCGCCTTGGCTATTATTAGCGTTAACCTCTTGTTTATTACACGCACTTAAAACGCATAATCCGCCTATTAAAATGGGGAGCATGTGTAACCTGTTAGTGTTTAAGCTTTTTTTCATTTTTATAGCCCTGTGTTGTGTCAGTGTGATTTTGTGAGCGCCTATTTGTTATTTAAATTTAACTATTGACCTGTTTAACAATAGCCACTAACCTAAATATGGAAGCGCTTCCTTAAAGTTATTAAATACCATACTTAGTGATTAATCAAATTAAATATGGAAGCGCTTCCAATAATGAATTTAATATACGCTCTATACAAAGCAAACTTTACCAAAAAAGAAGCAGAGGTTTTCTCTTAATGAAACAATTATCTTTACCTAGTGGCTCACCACTTTTAGCCAAAAATTTTACTTATGGTGTAGCTACGGCCTCATTTCAAATTGAAGGCGGCGCAGCTGATCGCTTGCCATGTATTTGGGATACCTTTTGCAGTAAAGAAGGCAAAATAGTCGATAATTCAAATGGCGATGTAGCTTGCGAACACTACACTCGCTGGAAAGACGATATAAACTTAATTGAATCATTAGGTGTAGACGCTTACAGACTTTCTATTTCGTGGCCGCGTGTAATGACTAAAAGCGGTCACTTAAACCCGACAGGCGTTAAGTTTTATACCGACATTTTAGATGAATTAAAACGCCGTAACATTAAAGCTTTTGTAACGCTGTACCACTGGGATTTACCACAACATATTGAAGACGAAGGTGGCTGGCTTAACCGTAACACCGCTTACGAATTTGCGCATTACACAGATTTAATTACAAAAGCATTTGGTGACCGCGTACACTCTTACGCCACCTTAAACGAGCCTTTTTGCAGCTCTTACTTAGGCTACGAAATTGGCGTACATGCTCCTGGCATAGTAGGTCGCGAATTTGGTCGTAAAGCCGCGCACCACTTATTACTGGGTCACGGTTTGGCTATGCAAGTACTTGCTAAAAATAGCCCAAATACACTAAACGGTATTGTACTTAACTTTACGCCTTGTTACTCAGTTACCCAAAGTGAAGACGATTTAAAAGCCACTGCATTTGCTGATGACTATATAAACCAATGGTACATGCAGCCTGTAATGCAAGGTAAATACCCTGATATTATTAAGCAATTACCTAAAGCCCACCGCCCAGATATTTTAGATGGCGACATGGAAATAATTGCTCAACCGCTAGATTACCTAGGGGTTAACTTTTATACCCGCATGCATTATCAAGCAAGCAATACCGACTTTTACCATGAGCTGCCACATAAAGCGCCAATGACCGATATAGGCTGGGAAATTTATCCTAAAGCGCTTACAGAATTACTTGTATCGTTAAACAAAAAATACACCCTACCACCTATTTATATTACCGAAAACGGTGCAGCTATGGCTGACGAATTTACAGACGGTGAAGTGAGAGACAACGACCGTATTGAATATTACCACGAGCATTTAAATGCCCTGCATAACGCAACAGAGCAAGGCGTAAAAGTAGATGGTTACTTTGCGTGGAGCCTAATGGATAACTTTGAATGGGCTGAAGGATATTTAAAACGTTTTGGAATAGTACACGTAGACTACAACACACAAAAACGAACTGTTAAAGCCAGCGGTAAAGCGTACAGTAACCTAATAACTAGCCGATAATTTATCGGCTTATAACAAGAAGAACACACACTGTGAACAAACTCCCTTTATACGAAAAAGTCGGTTACGCCATGGGCGATGCCGGTGCTAACTTAGTATGGCGCGGCGCGCTTGCTTATTTAGCGGTGTTTTACACCGATACATTTGGCATATCGGCAGCCGCCGCTGCCATGTTGTTTTTGGTGGTAAGGCTGTCTGATGGCGTAACCGATATTATTATGGGTATGATTGCCGACAGAACGCAGTCGCGCTTTGGTAAATTTCGCCCGTGGATACTCTACTCGGCACCGTTTTTGGGCTTGTTTATGGTGTTGTGTTTTACTACACCCGACTTTAGCACCACCAATAAACTTATTTATGCTTACGTAACTTACATAGGTTTAACGCTTGCTTACACCGTAAGTAACGTGCCCTACTCGGCACTTATGGGCGTAATGACACCAGACGATACAGAGCGCACAAAGCTCTCTGGTTTTAGGTTTGCAGGTGCGTTTACGGGTGGCTTATTGGTTATGGGTTTTTTACCTGAGCTAGTGGCATTTTTTGGTGGCGGCGACAACGCCAAAGGCTATCAGCTTACTATGTACTTATTTGCCAGCTTACTTATTATTTTAATGATTATAACGTTTGCGACCACCAAAGAGCGTGTAACACCGCATGCCTCAAATGAAGGGAATTTAAAATCAGAGTTGTTTGATTTAACCAAAAGCCTGCCATTTATAATCCTACCTTTGCTTGCTACCACCCTGTTTTTTTATTACCGCGATTTATACAGCGGCGTATTTTTTGCCCTTGTTATGGCTGCAATGACATTCGTTATTAAAAAATTACTCAATAAAGATAAACAAAGCTTAACGGGATCACAGCGCGACATGGTTGATCTTCTGACCAACAAACCTTGGTTGGTGTTACTCGGCATTGGTTTTTTAACCATGATGTTTAATGGCATAAAATACGGTGTAATTGCGTACTACTTTAAGTATCACGTAGCCAATGAACTCATGGCTGGGCAATACTTTATTGCTTTGTTGGTTGTATCTATATTTGGCGCACTTGCCACAGGTAAACTGGCCGAAATTATGGGTAAACGAAACCTATTTATTGCTTCATTAATGCTAAGCGGCATACTCACTACTGCATTTTACTGGGTACCTAGTGATAACCTTATTGCTGTATTTACCTTTGGTTGCGCTGCTGAATTTTTTGCCGCGATGATGCCAACATTATTTTTTAGTATGCTTGGTGATTCAGCCGATTATTCAGAGTGGAAAAACAAACGCCGCGCTACAGGCCTTATTTATTCTGCGGGTACATTTGTGCAAAAAACCGGTGGTGGTTTTGCCGGTGCATTAGTATTGGTGGTACTTGCAGGCTACGGCTATAACGGTATGGATGAGCTAACAATTACACAAGCCCTACCTGGTATGCAGTTACTTATGAGCTGGATACCTGCCGCATTTGCTTTTTTAGGCGCCGCATTGATGCTTATTTATCCGCTAACCTCAGCGATGACGCAAAAAATAACAGAAGACTTAGCAATTAGACGCAGTAATGTGTAAATTAACTTTTAATGACCCTTCGCACTTTATATTTTTTATAAAGTGCGAGTAAAAATACATATAAGCTAGGACATCAATGGCGACAATTTATCAAGTATCAGAAATGGCAGGTGTGTCTTTATCAACTGTTTCAAGGGTACTTAACGACAACGACTACGTAAGCAAAAAAACTAAAAAAAAGGTATTAGAAGCAATGAAAGAGCTAGGCTATCAGCCAAGTTCTATTGCTCGCTCTTTGGCGTCTAGCACTACAAACAGCGTCGGTATTTTAGTTTCTGAGTTGGATGGTCCGTTTTTTGGTCAAATGATGTCAGCCATTGAAGAGCACCTTCGTATTGCGGGTAAACACGTTATTATTACCCCTGGGCACAGTGACGAGAAAAAAGAAAAAAGCGGCTTTGAGTTTTTAATAGGCCGTAATTGCGACGCTATTATTGCCCACGTAGAAGCGGTATCAAACGAGTACCTAATTGAGTTAAGTAAAGGCAAAACCCCTATTTACTTAATGAGCCGCTACGTTAAAGAAATTGAAGAAAACTGCATTAGCCTCGACAACGTAATGGGCGGCTACTTAGCCACTAAAGCCATGATCAACAAAGGCCATAAAAACATTGCGTACATAGCAGGCCCGCAGTTTAAAGAAGACGCGTCAAATCGTTTAAAAGGCCACAAAAAAGCCCTCGCAGAATACAACCTAACCTTTGACGAAAACTTATTTTACATAGGCGACTTTAAAGAAACCGGCGGCAGCGACGGCTTAAGGCATTTTATTCAAAATAAAGCGCAAATAACCGCCCTTGTATGTGCCAATGACGAAATGGCATCGGGTGCTATGAAATACGCCCGCGAACACGGTTTTAACCTGCCAAAAGATTTAGCCATTATTGGGTTCGATAACGTAATTTTTACCAATTATCTCTACCCAACACTGACTACTATAGATAACCCAGTTCCCGAAATGGGCCGAGCTGCGGCTAACTTAGTGCTTAAAGACATTTACAAAAAAAGCGGCATAACAGTAAAGCACGTGTTTCAGCCAAAGCTTATTTTAAGAGACTCTACACCGGATATTAATTAACTTTAAATCTAAGTTATGTAACTCATTACGTACCCACTGCGTATCTAAATATTGCTCTACGTATTGCTCTACGTATTGCTCTACGTGCTGCTGCGAAAACTTTAAAAAGTGACGTGCAGCATGCGATATGTGCCTATCTGCTTGCATTACAAAAAACTCTATTCAGACATAAATGCTCACAAATATAAAACAATATCTACATAAAAACACTACAATAAAAAGCATAATAGATCCGATAATTTACCAAAAAGATCGTTTTAAATTTATTTATATTATTTAATAAAATATCACTTTACTTATTTTTAATTTGGCTCTAAATTCGCGCAAATTTTATTATTAAAGTAACCTCTCAAACTTTAAAACAGTGGTTATTTACCTTGATGAGTCGATAAACACACATGGCCGAATCAGCCGCCACAAGCACCTCTAATAACCCTTTAGCACCCGTTATCGGGCTGTCATTTTTTGCTATCGCATCCGGCTTTTTAATGAGCCTTATTCCGCTGTCGTTACCCGCATTTAAACTCGATGAAAACCTAGCGCCTTGGCTTGCGAGCATTTTTTACTTTGGCTTACTTATTGGCGCCACCACAATAGAGCGCATTGTGGTAAAAACGGGTCATCGCTTCGCATTTATATTATTTTTAAGCCTATTAATAGCAAGCGTGCTTGCACAACTTGCACTGCCAAATACCGTTAACTGGTTAATTGCACGATTTGTAGCTGGTGTTGCTGTTGCCGGTGTGTTTGTCGTTGTTGAGTCTTGGTTATTAATGACCAACACAGCAAAGTCGCGTGCTAAACGTTTGGGTTTATACATGACCTCACTTTATGGGGGCAGCGCGGTTGGTCAACTTGCTATAGGGCCGCTTGGCACCGAAGGTTCAACGCCTTATTTATTTGTAGCCTCGTTATTATTTTTAGCTATTTTAGCCCCTTTATTAATAACCAAAGGTCAGCCCGAAAAACAGCACCTTGAAAAACTACCACTAAAAGAAATAAAAACATTAAGCCACCCAGCTATGCTCGGATGCTTAGCATCGGGCTTATTACTGGGCCCTATTTACGGCTTAATGCCGGTGTATATTGCAGCACAAGCTGATCAAGCTCAGTACACAGGAACACTTATGGCGGTTATTATCTTAGGCGGCATGGTCGTGCAGCCGCTTGTGAGTTACTTATCTACTCGGCTTGAAAAAAGCTTATTAATGGGTATGTTTTGTTTAGTAGGCGCAGCCGGTGCTGTGGGTATACTACAAGCAAACACTTTAGCAGGATTAATAGTAAGCTACTTAATACTAGGCGCATGCAGCTTTGCACTTTACCCGATTGCTATAACACTTGCGTGCGACTCATTACCAATGGCAAAAATAGTATCTGCAACTGAGGTAATGCTTTTGAGTTACAGTATTGGGTCGGTATTTGGCCCTATGCTTGCTGCAAATTTATCTGATGCACCCAACGGTATTGTGTTTTATTTAGCAGGCTGTTTAATCACTACCTGTATTTATATGTTTATTAAAAGCATTAAAAATATTCGCGCGGGTAAAACCCCAGTTGCAGGCTAATTTTTAGCTTAAATACACGCTTGCTTATTAACTAATTCTAGCTGTTAAACATCTTGATTTAACAGCTAAAACTATTATTTAGCAGTGAGTTTTTTATGTGGGCTCAAAAAAAACATCTTTTTCCACCCTTGGTTTTGCGTTGTAAAAAGCCACGGCATGGGCACTAACGATAAAATAGAATAATGCACATGAGGCTGTTTTCCTGCGGCATTTCCGGTATCGCCCAGTAAGCCAATTTGACTGTTTATGCTTACTACATCACCTGTACTTACCGAGTAGTTATTTAAATGTGCAAAATAATGCACGCGCCATTTAGGCCCAAGCACCGCAACCACCTTACCACCACGAGTTAACTCACCTGCAAATATAACAATACCGCTTGTTGAGGCAACTACGGGAGTATTTTTTGTGCCAAAAATATCAATTCCTTTGTGCACACCCGACCTACCCCAAGGCTCGTACCAAAACGTGTTATGGTTCCAATCTTTACTTGTGGCACCTTGTACCGGAATCATTATTTTTTCGGGAATTAGTAAGCCTATAATTAGTAAAGTAGCTATTCCAATTGAAATCCACTTAAGTACTTTCACTTTTCTATCCTTGATATTTAAATAACTTATACTGGTAAATTATTAGCCATAATAACTGAACTCATCATGAGTCGTATTTATGGTTTTATTTATGAAGTTTTATTTGAATGAAATACCCGACTAACATGTACTAAGCTGATCAATTTCAAAACAGGTTTTATAAGTAATTGAGCACTGCCCGCTATAAACAACCATGTGCCACTTTCTATTAGTGAGTCATTTAAAAAGAAAAAACTGCCAATTAAAAACCACACAGCAATCAAAAAATCGTTAAACGCTCCCAGCGCTTCATATCGTCGCTGGATGGTAATATGCTCTTGTCCTAAATCTAAAATAAACTGATTACTGGGGTCCATAAGTACTGCTCACTCTTTTATTTAATAATTTAAAAAGCTTGTTTTCACAAGCTAAGCCGCACCATACAATAACAAAATTTACGCAATAAAAAACGCTGGCCAATGCGAATCAGCCAACGTTTTTATTGTTTGTGCAATACTTAACTAATCGTTTATTTTTTCTCTTTTTCTAAACGCTTTTTAAGACTTAATGCAGCATCGGCGGCTAATAAACGCATAAATTCAGAGCCATTACTTTGCTCGCCTTGGCCTGCGCCTATTACAATTTCAGGCACTAAACGGCTATTACCTAGGCTTGTAAATAAAGCGGTTTGAATTTTAACTTCTGCTTTTAGCGTTTCATCAAATACATACTTTGGATCAAGTGCAGCAGACTTAGCTCTTAAACGAGCCTCAGCTAAAACGTCCATACCTAATGCTTCTAAACGTTGTTGCTTTAGAATCTCTTCTTGCTCTTTCGCAAGCTCCGCTTTTACAGCCACTCGTTGCTGCGCAGAAATAATGGCATTTGCCTTAATTCGTTCAGCATCAATTTGCTCTTTTATTTTTAGCTTTTCAGATTCAGCACGTTGCTTAGCAATTGCTTGTTCACCTAAAGCCACTTCAGTACGCGCTTGTTGCTCTGCTTTTTTAAGGTTTTGACGCGCTAGCGCTTCATCAGCAGCAGCCTGCTTTTGGGCTTCAAGGCGAGCATTTACTTTGCTTTCGTAGTCAATATCAATAATGCTGGCATCAACTACTGTAATACCGTAAGCGCCTAAAATGGGTGCGTTACGCAGTGTATTACCCTCATCATCCATTTTAATATTAATAGTGACACGTTGCTGTTTACTTAAATTACCTAAGTCGTCAGATTTATCGCGCTCACCTGTACTAATAATTTGCTCAGTAACAAAAATACCGTTGGTTAATTGATCTGCAAAATCTTGGCTTAATTGACCATTACCACCAGAGTAATGTTGCTCTACCGACATCATTCGCGCCGACGCTTTTACATTTTCGGTGGTTGCACGCATTAATAAATTAGATATTAATGTTTCTTGTGAACCAAACTCTTCGTGTATTTTAAGTAAACCACGTAGAGCACCCGACTCTGCTGCTGGTACATTGCCTGGTAATCTAAAACGAGAGACACCTCGTGCGCCACCTGTTGTGGTATCTAAAAATCGAATTGGTATTAGCGGTACAATTGCGCTTGCTGTTGCACCGGCATCGCCCGTAAAGTTAATCGAAATTACTTTTTTATAAGCAGATGTACTACCAAACGCTTTTAAGTAAGGGCCGGCTTGATTTATTACGGTTAAGTTACCTGTAAAAGCCGATTGATGTACTAAACGCTCATCTGCTTCATTCCACGAAACAACTTGCGATGTAAGGGTTGCTATCACTACCAATACAACAACAATTGATGACACTATAATTACATTACGACGACCAAATCGACTCATAAATGAGTCACTTTTTACTGCTGGGACTGCTTTTTCGCTATCCATTTTTATTACTCTCCATGTTTAATTTCTTTTTAACAAAGTAAATAATTTCCTGTTCACTCAAATGTGCGCAAAAGCTACCAGAGCGATGTAACTCAACAAATGTTGCAAGGATTTCTTCTTTACCTTTAGCTGTTTTATCTTGGTTTTCTTGTGTTTGATTTTTTTCTGTTAGTTGAGTGATTAGTTCATCAACTATCGTGTCTTTATCAAACAGTACGTTGTATTCCTTGGATTTTCTTACCCGACTTTTATGTACGTTGCTGTAAATTACATAAAGTGCAACGCATAAAATAATAACAAGTAAACTTAACCCTATAATATAAAAAATCATAAGCTCTACTTAAATTAGTTTAAATACTTAATGAGCAATAACAATTGTAAGCATTGCTTAACAAATGTTAACCCAGTAATTTTACAGTAAACCCGAGTAAAAAACAGATTAAAAATAAAGTTCATCAGGTATACAGTTATAAGCGCACATAAAAGTAAGCTTTTTCAAACAAAAAATGCCAGTCAGTTATTAACTGACTGGCACTAAGCTAATATTCATTAAAGTGCTTTTTACATTATTCGCATGGCCCCCAATCAACACCGTTTTCACCGCATTCATACAGCATTGTTCCATCTTCTCGGCGAGTCTCTCTAAACCATTGCCCTTCAATTGTTTTTATAATACGTACGTTGTCTGTGGTTTTGTATTTACGCCAAAAGCTAGCATCAATAGATGTTTCGTCATCAAACTTATAAGGCATAGCAGCGAGTACGGTCACTAAATCTTGAGTTTCTAAGTCAGTAGCTTTGTCTTTAACATTTACCCAATCAGATAATGTTTGAAAGTCGGCATTTTCTTCTCTAAAGGCAAAGTCAATTTGGTAAAACGATCCTGACTCAGTATAGCTAATGCTAAAACCTCGCTCGAACGGTGTATCTAAATTAGCACTAACGCATTCATCTGCTGTTGGGAAGTTAACCGATGGGCTAGTATTAGTAACGCCATAAAGCACATTGCTTTGCTCAAAACTAACGTTCTCAATGCTAGAGCATCGGTAAGTACGATCGGCGTTAATGTAAACATCGTCTCTAACTGTTAATTTTCCATTTAACGATTCTTCGCCCCAAGGCGTATCTATTGAATCCAATCGAGACAAAATAACGTCAATTTTGTCGAGTTCGTCTGTATTTTGAAGCTTTACTTGCTCATAAATAAGTTCAGCGCCTGCAAAAATAACTTTGTCGCGGTACCATGCATTTTCAAACCCATACTCTGCATCTTTTGCTGTGTCTTGATAAATCACTGCTCTTACTTCTTCTGCATCAGGATACTGAGCATCTAGCTCTTGCTTGAATTTATAGGCGGCTTTTAACCCCTTAACAATTGCTTGTGCTCTGTCGTAAGCGTCGCTGTCGTTAGTAGCGATAAAATCTGAATAAATTTGTTCCGTCGACAAATTATAATGCGCAACCAAGTTTTGCATAACATTTGTTATTTCGCTTTGAAGGTTTGCCAGTAGCTCAGTATTTTCTTTAAGTGCATCACAACTTAAATTATTGTTACCAATTTTTTGTAATTGAAGGCTCAACTGTTCCCAAATAACGGTTGTTAAAGGGGATATATTTCGAATATCTTCATCAGTCAGAGCCTCAATTGAGGGTGGAAATGACATTTGATACGCTTGTGTTACCTCTCCTAAATCCTCGTCAATTGCGCCGACAGGTACATCAACGTACATAGTTGAATACGGCACACACAGCGCCTGCTCTTCTGTAAAATTAAAACTATAATTACCCGATTCTTCAGAGACTACAGAAGGTTCTGATTGCTCGTCAAAAGTACCATCGCCATCAATATCCAGCCATACTATTGCACCAGATACATAACCATCAATAACCTTTCCTGTAAGAGAGATAGTGTTAACTTCTACGGGCTCTACTTTCACGGGATCTGGCTTAGCTACAACTGGCTCTACAACGGCCGCTTTATCACCGCCACCACATCCAACAAGGCCTAGCGTAAACGCTAATGAAATAGCTAACTGACTTTTTTTAAAAAACATACAAAGACTTCCTTTTTTGCACTTTAATTATTATTAAAAATCATATTGTTATAAATTAAATAAGTTACTTTAATACAAAATAAGTAATGCCAATCTGCTTATATATGGGTTCTAGTTAACGTTAAGAAATTACGCTAGAACGAGGCAAAAATTTTTGTATCTAGTTGTTCTAAATAAAATTTTAACGACGTTATAGTGCAATTTAATTTGTTAAGTTACTCAAAGATTTATGCAGGTTGGTATAAATTTAAACAACAGAAATTTATTGAATTTTTATGGGGGGATGGCAACAAGTTAACATGCCCTGTACCTATATAGTGACACAGCATGTTATATTTAGCTCTTACATTTGTTAATTAAATATAACAAATGCCAGCTATTCTTAACTAATATGGACTACAGGCACCTAGAGTAAAGGGCTCAAGTGATGACCGAGTTTTGTAAACGAATGTATATTATACATAGGTTGGTTTAGAGCCCTTCGAAAACTCTAAACCAATTATATAAGTAAACCATTAGCATTTTTGATTCGCTCTTAAAATTAAAAAGCCACCTAATTAAGGTGGCTTATGTTTATTGCATTGTGTTTCTAAAGTGCCTGAGTATCGTTTTCTTCGCGTTTATAAATATAGGTTTGTTGGGTTTTAAAGCCAAAACCAATTGGTTCAGCGCCATTTACTAGCTTAACTTTTCCACCTTCAACATTTAAATTTGGCCCAAGTATTTCAATAGCTTTTATCGGCTTATCAGAACCTTTAACCCCAGGGCCTATTAAATAAAACTGACTAACTTGCGTTACATCCGTTGCATCATCCCAATCGCACTTACCATCCGCATCATTATCTGCACACGACGGGCCTTCCCCAAAAAATAGTTTCGGTGTATCAGGTACATCATTACTTGTTGCAAATTTCACATCGTCATAAACCTTCGTTCCATAATGCAAATGAAAGGCGTAAAGCGAACCACCACCACCCGTTAACGAACATTGGTTTTGTGTTGATGATGAAGATGCAGGCGTAAAGGAAGTAAAGTAAGCAACCCCACCAACGACCGTTGCTGCAGCAAGGGACTTTTCGCCTGTCCCTAATTCGTATCGCCACCCTTTAAATTCGGCTAACTTAACTTCAAGGTTAACAAATTTATCAACGTCATCAAGTGCATTACCAAATGGGTCTTCATTCATTTTCATTAAATCATCTGGCATTATTGGGGCTGGAAATTCAGTAAATATTTTTGTTAGGGTGTTTTCATCACGGATCATATACAGCTGATCTTGCTCATTAGTAGCAAGTGGGTTTGAACGATTTCCGCTACCTATAACTATTGCGTCGTACGGGGTATCTAAACGGGTGGTGATCATTTCACCACCATAATTGGTTTTAGTAACTTTACTAAACAGCGTTCTAGCAACTAATGGTTTGTAAAAAAAACGTCTGTCTTGCGACGCTAATGTACTGCCAAGTTCCGCAAGTTTAAAATGGGTAATATCACCTTCATCTTCACTAGGAATATCTACTCGCCAAATATTACCGCCAGTATCGGTTGCATAAATTCGGTCGATATACCCGTCGTAATCTGAGTCAAGCGTAGTTACATCCGCTGCAATACTGTGCTCTCCGGTAAAACCATGCTCATCTGGAGTCAGCGCCCATACCTTTTCGCCAGTTTTAGCATTAACAATGTAGATACCTAGCCCGGTTTCATCTGTTGTTCTAATCGCATTATCTTTGTTTGTATCGTAGCCTGCGCCAAATATTAGCAATGGATCCTCACCAAAGGCTTTAATGTATGCAATTTGAGGCTTAGACCATGTTTGCGCTAAATATTTAAATTCTTCTGAGCCACCAACAATAGGCTTATTCCATAATTTTTTAGGTTCGTTAGGGTCACTTATATCAAGCGCGTAGTAATTTTTACCGCCTCTGCGCATACCTGCAAATGCCCACACTTCATCACCATCACTTGCTCTAATAACACCATCGTTTAACCCTTCGCTATTTGAGCCTTTATTATTAAAGAACACACTTATAGGCCCATCCATGCCATACACTTTTGTATTTGCAAGATTACTACGCAAAGCAGGAATGTTTTTTAATAAGGCAGCAGGTGTAAAAGCCCACTTTTCTTCAACAGTATCGCCTTTGTCTTCAAACATATGTAAAAAGCCGGCATTAGTACCAACAAGTATGTGAATACTTCCATCGCCGTAATCTATAGATACCGGCTTTGAATGCAAAGGGTCGCCAAAAATATTGATTCGCTGATCTACTGATGAGTTATCACCATCTTCATTGTCAACATCAACCCCTCGTGCCCAGCTAATATCACTCTCCTGTAAAGTTAGCCCGATATTAGGAATCAAATCAGGGGCAAGATCGGTAACTGTACCTGTCGCTAAATTTAAAATGGTTTGTACTTTATCAAAAGTAAAATCAATAATACTGCCCGTTTTATCTATGTAAATTTTACGACTGTCAGGGTCTAAAGTTGATAAAAGTAAATTTACGCCACCCTGGGCTACTAAATTCCCATCTGCAGGCTTATTAGTTGGCAGCCAAAAAGTTCGCGCTTTCTCATCAATTAACCCATTTTCATCAAGGGCTATTTTATCAGTTGAATCGACTATATTTGCACCTGATACTTTTAGTTTTTTTAAATTCCCGCTCCAACGTGCGCCTGTTTCTGGGTAAAACATCGCAAAGTAAATTGACTCTCGGCTACGTGTTTGGTCAACATTATTACTTGCTACCGTAGGAGATGAAAAACTATCGTTAACTTCGCGTATTTTCGATATTGTATTATTAAGCGCTTCAGAAAGTTCAGTCGATGTATCGGCATGTAAGTACTCGCCGCCGCCCAATAAAGCGGTTTTTTCTAATAACTTTTTACCATTTGTGCTCATGCCACTACCAAAACCGATAGTAAAAACTCGCCCCGTATCGGCAACCTCTGGCGTGGTGTCGTACAAGTCAACTTCAACATCTCTTGTACCGTGTATTATTTGAGCTAAAGCGGCTAAATAGCTATTACTTGTAGTACTAGGATATGAACCAAAAGTAGATTTGTATAATGATTTGATATCATCATTTCGGGTAATATCTTGTGTCGGATCACCATCAGTCATTAATATTAAGCTAATTGAGTTATCACAACGCTCATCTGCACCAACAGCCTGTTGAAAAGGAGAAACATAACGAGGTATATCAGTACCACTTTGATCTCTCTCAATCGTAGTATCTCGTTTGTCCGTATTTTGCCCATACCAAACCGTCTGCCCAGTCATATATAGGTAAGCTTCCCATAAGGTCTCAGTAATAGGTGTATTCCCGCTAGCAGGCAGCTTTTTTATTTGACCCAATATTTTGTCATGTGAGGAGCCTAGGCCAGCCATAACATAGCCACCATCATTGCCATTAAAACGCATCAAACCAAAATCAATCGAGCTGTTATCATTTACTAATTGGGTCATCGCGCTTATACCAGCATCGATTTTTCTAGGTCCACCATTAGGCAACTTAGTCTTCATACTTCCTGAAGTATCAAAAATAATAAGTACACGAGGGTTTTCGTCGGTTTCAACATTATGGTTTACGTATAGCTCTATATCTTCGGCAAATACAGAAACGCTAATACCTACCCCGAATAACAAGGCAGCTATTTTTTTTAGTTTAAATTGCATTTTTAAATCCCTTTATTTGCGCTTTTTATTTTTATTGCGCAAGTTAATAACTACTCTATTCCCTGTTTAATTTTTAGTAATATTGAGGTGGGACTAAAAATAAAACAAAAGTCATATCTAGCTATTCATCACAAAACAGTGATTAGCATCCACGTGGCGTCAATGCTATAAAATATATATTACTTCGATTTTTAAATAAAAACAGACTAAAGTCAAAGACATTAGGTTTTATTATCATTTAAAAACAACAGTTTAAATAAAACAATCCCGTTTTACTGCACAGTTAAATCATGCTAAAAAACTATATTTTTACCTATGTTTCTATATTTATAGATCTATGTTTTAGGTAACAAGTACTTACCAATATAAATTAGTAACGTAAGGCTCTAAAAATCACCTTTAAAAACACTATTATTCAGTAAAACTGTTTTATTAAAAGAAGTGTGTTTATAGGTAACTACGGTTATTCAAACATACAAAAAAGCCCATATTAGGTGCTACCTAATATGGGCTTTTATACTCTCGCTAAATTATAAGCGTTTTATACAAGCATTCTTATAAAGATAACTCTTTCTTAGCGCGAGTTAAGTTATGTGTTACAAGTGAGTTTTTAGAAATTTGAACCGCTTCATATAAATCAGAAATACCAGCAGTGTCTTTTTGAGCCTTAATACGTGCTACACCACGGTTACTTAATGCAAACGATGTAAGTTCACGTACTTTTAAACGCGGACCATGGCTTTGCTTAAGCAATGCAATTGCTTGTGTACAAATAGCTTCTGCTTCTTCGTAGTTTCTTGCTTCAACATTTAAAGCACAGCTATTAAATGATTTTTCAAATGCAGGTGCTGCAGTTACAGAGTCTTCAATAACCATTAATTTATAATCACCTTGATTAGCCATTGCAGCAGCTGAGCAAGTTAATAATGAGCCAAGAGCGATGGTTTTTAAAAGTGTAAATTTCATGATTATATTCCTAATTAGTTAAGTCGTACTTGTTGCCGACAACTTAACTTTAGAGTGTTAGCTCAATTACCACAAACGATAAAAACAAACCTAATAAGTGAATAAATCTAAACTATAGACTTTAGTCTAACACCAACAAAAATACCCAGAAATTACAATAAGTTAAAAACCATAAAAATCACTAAATAATAAATAATAAATAATAAATAATAAATAACAGAATACAGTTTTATTATTTTTTAATAATACCAATTCGCTTAATTAAGTGATCTATTTTGAGGATGAAAAAACGTGTTGATAGCTAGGCAAAAAATTCGCTATTTGGTTGTTCTAAATGAGAATTTTTTAACGCAGGTAGCGACACGTTTAGCCCCGCAAAATGATTAAGTATTATTGCGGGTTGGTATAACACAATAGAAAGTTAATAAGCACGAAAAAGCCGATATTGAGGTTTAACCCAACATCGGCTTTTTTACTCTCGCTATTTTATATCATGCTTTAGTAAGCGCTTTATAAAACACGTTATAAAGGTTTTTTATAACGATAATTCTTCTTTAGCGCGAGTTAAGTTGTGCGATACCATTGAGCTGTTAGACAATTTTGATGCCTCGTATAAATCAGCAAGTGCAGCTGTATCGTTATGCGCTTTTAAACGTGCAACACCACGGTTGCTTAATGCAAATGACGTAAGTTGGCGTACTTTAAATTTAGGGCCATCTGCGTCTTTTAAAAGTGCGATTGCTTTAGTACAAATTGCTTCCGCCTCAGCGTAATTTTTTGACTTAACATTTAGTGCGCAGCTATTAAATGATTGCTCAAGTGGCTGTGGCGCTGTTGCAGTTTCAATAACCATTAATTTGTAATCACTTTGATCAGCCATTGCAGCAGCTGAACATGTTAATAGTGAGCTAAGAGCGATAGTTTTGATAAGTGTAAATTTCATGATTAATTTCCTGTAAGTTAAGTCGTACTTGTTGCCGACAACTGAACTTTAGAGAATTAACACAACCCCGACAAACGATTAAAACAAACCTAATAAGTGAAGAAAATTAACCTATAGACCTTAGTCTAATACGTTTAAACTTTTTCTATATATTTAAACAACTTACGCACCAATAATCGTACCTAAAATCGCTACTTTACGTTTTAAAATGTATATAATTATTTATGCTTTTTTTTAGTTGGTTTTATTTTAAACACCTTACTTTGGCATAGCTGAGTAACTATCAAACAAATTTATACATTTAATTACATGCAATACTAAGTCATGTATTTATAATTACAGCTCTGGTAACTTTTCATCATTAATGGGTTAACTTTTTTGAAACACATACTTTCTCTTTTTGTTTTATTAAGCACGCTTTTATCATTTAGCCAAAATGTTAACGCAAGGCTTTTGCTCGGTAATGACATGCCTAACACCGGTATGTTTATAAAATCAGAATTTAATGGCGATAGCAGCATTACATCTGCGGGTGTAGAAATGATGGTTAAGCAAAATTACAGTAACTTTGGTGTTGTTTTTACAAGCGCAATTGGCGCGGCAGTAATCGATAATAAACAAGGCGAGCAAGAAGAATTTATAACGTGGGACAACGGCATGAAGCTTGGTTATTTTAATGACTTTTTTATATACGCCGAGCTTGGCTTAGATCTGTTCGAACTTGCCTTAAAAACGATAGGGGCGACAACACCTACCAAATAGAAAAATCGAACAACGACATAGACGGCTACGCAGGTATAGGTGCGGGTTATCACTTTAAGCCATTTAAAATAGAAGTATTTACCCGAGCACGCCAAATAGATGGCGACTACTGGGAAGCACAAGAACATATTTACAGCGGTGTGCAGCTCAGTTTTACGTTTTAATTGCCCTTTTCTTATAAGAAAAATAAAAAGCGTGTGAAATACAGCTATTTCACACGCTTTTTAAAGAATTATATTTAACAGGTTTGATCTATCCGATTTATATTTAACGGATAGTTTTGGCTACTTTACCAATACTCAAACCCTGAATTAAAATAGAAAACACCACAACCGCATAAGTAAGAGCCAACAAAATATCGCGCTCGTTCCCATCAGGTAATTGCAATACCAGTGCAACCGAAATACCACCACGCAAGCCACCCCAGGTTAAAACTTTCCACGCACCAGATGGCAACTCTAATTGCTTATTAAATGTAGTGGTTGTTATACCCACAACAATTAAACGTGCCATTAACGCTATTAAAATTGTTAAGCCACCAGCAATAAACAAATTACTCGAAAATGCAATCATGACGACTTCAAGCCCTATGAGTACAAATAAAATGGCATTTAAAATTTCGTCAATCAGCTCCCAAAATAAATCAACGTAATGGCGTGTTTTGTCGCTCATAGCCATACTGCGACCATGATTACCCACCATTAACCCCATCATTACCATTGCAAGTGGGCCCGACAAATGCCAATGGCTTGCCAGTGCATAGCCACCAATAACGCCCGCTAAAGTAAGGAGTACTTCTTCTTGGTAACTATCAATACTTTTAAGTAAGTAATATAAAATACCACCTAATACCAAACCAAAAACAATACCGCCACCGGCTTCTACCGCCAGCGTGTGTGCTACATAATAAGTTGTAGGAATATCACCACTTGATAAAACACCCAATAAAAGCACAAAAATAACCACGCCAATACCATCGTTAAACAACGATTCACCTGCAATCACGGTTTCAATACTTTTAGGCGCACCCGCAGATTGTAAAATTCCCATTACCGCAATCGGATCGGTTGGCGAAATTAATGCGCCAAACAATAAACACCAAATAAATGCTAAATCAAAACCAAGCAAAGGAAGTACTAAATAAAGCGCACCAGCAATAATAACCGTAGATAGCAACGTACCCATACAGGCCAAAATACCTATTGGCAACTTATAGCGCCTTAAATCGCTAACATTTACATGTAGCGCCCCAGCAAAAAGTAGCATAGAGAGCATGCCATCGAGCAAAACTTCAGTAAAATCTAACTGATCGAGCAAGCTCACTTCGTAATCTATAAGATCATCAAACCCTAAAAAGCCCAAAAATATAGCGCCGATAGATAAAAGCATCGAAATAACCATAACGCCAATGGTTGTTGGCAAGCCAATAAAGCGATGGTTTACATAGGTGAGTAACGCGGTAATTGATAAAAATATCGCACTTATTTCAAGTACGCTTAGGCTGGTTCCTGGTGCCATGGTTTAAATCTCAATATTTATTTGATGATGCCTTGCTCAAAAAAAGCAAAGCAGAAGGGTTATTATTTTTATACGGTTATCTCGCATTATATTCGTGTAGCCTAAACAAGCATACCCAAAATATTAATTATAAATACACACCCTACTCTATTAACGTATTTAAGGTATTAACTTACGCATTTAATAAAACAAAAAAGCCCATGTTAGGAATTAACCTAACATGGGCTTTTTTACTCTCGCTATTTTATAACATGCTTTTGGTAAGCACTTTATAAAGTGTTTATAAAGAAAGCTCTTCTTTAGCGCGAGTTAAGTTGTGCGATACCATTGTACTTGTAGACATTTGGTTTGCTTCGTATAAATCAGCAAGGCCTGCAGTGTCGTTATTCGCTTTTAAACGTGCAACACCACGGTTGCTTAATGCGAATGACGTAAGTTGGCGTACTTTAAATTTAGGGCCATCTGCGTCTTTTAAAAGCGCAATTGCTTTAGTACAAATTGCTTCAGCCTCAGCGTAATTTTTTGACTTAACATTCAGTGCGCAGCTATTAAATGATTGCTCAAGTGGCTGTGGCGCTGTTGCAGTTTCAATAACCATTAATTTGTAATCACTTTGCTCAGCCATTGCAGCAGCTGAACATGTAAGTAGTGAGCTAAGAGCGATAGTTTTGATAAAAGTTTTCATGATTATTGTCCTGTTAAGTTAGCCGTGCTTGTTGCCGACAACTGAACTTTAGAGAATTAACACAAAACCTACAAACGATTAAAACAAACCTAATAAGTGAAGAAAATTAACTTATAGACTTTAGTCTAATGCCAAATTACTAATTTACGGCAATTGGTATTTATACAATCAGCAACCAAACCCACACCTTATTTAGTGCGTTCAAGCAACTTAACTACTTGGGCTACAACCATTTCTGGCTCATCTTTTTGCGGGTAGTGATAACTTTTATTTGTTATAACTATTTCACCTTGAGGAAAGGCATTAGCCCACTTTGAATGTAAGTCGCCCCACATTTCACGCGCTTTGTCGGTAAAAAATAATACCGATGGCTTTTTATATTTTTTAACTGAGGCGATAACAGTCACGGGTATATCAGCAATTTGTGGATAATCAGGCAGCGGGCGCTTTGCCCAAAAATCTAAATACTGATTCGACATGCCATTTTTCATGTCATCAAGCTTTATTGCTGCAATTTCTTTTTCAGCGCGTGGCAAATCAATCGCGCGCAATATAAGCACCATAAGAGTGCGCAACATACACAACAGGCTCTTCTATTTTCAGTGTTTTAAGTAATAACACAGCCTCAGCTGCATATTCTTCTGAGCTATAGTTTTTCTTTATTTGTGCAGAGCCGCCATTACCAATACGAGAATACCGTATAACTTTAGCGTGCTTGGTAAGTGATTCAAAAATCGGGTCCCAATCACTTAAACCAGCAGAACCACCCGCTTCGAGTAAAATAGTATGTTTACCTTTACCACCTAGCTCGTATTCAACGTCAAAGCCATTTACTTTGACGACAGTCAATTTAGCTAATGCATTATTAGATAATAAAAGTAAGAAAAGGATTTGTATTGTTGTTTTATAAGTCATAATTTAATTAAACTTCACCATTACTTGAAACAAATATTTGATCACGCAACTTTCACCATGCTCTAAACCTCAAAAGATGCAATCTTCCTTAAGTATCTTTTTGAATATTCTTACTTCATATCTTACCTCAGATTAAAATTGTAAAAAAATTACTTTCGACTAGGAATATACGTAACCTCATTTATCACCCAAACCTATAAACTCCCTCGCCCATATGCCATAATCTAAATAATTCATTATTTTAGTAACTTGGCGCGTATTTAAGCGCTTTTAAGTTAACTACTCAGGGTTTTCAGCATGGCATATCAAGAGCAAAATCAAGCAACAATCTATTGGCACGACTACGAGACTTGGGGGGCGAGCCCTCAAAAGGATAAGCCGAGCCAATTTGCGGGTATTCGTACCGATCTTGATTTAAATATAATTGGCGAGCCGCTTATTGAATATTGTAAGCCGCAAGCGGATTACTTGCCTCACCCTGAGGCATGTTTAATTACGGGTATTACGCCACAAGTGGCGATGAAAAAAGGCTTGGTTGAGGCTGAGTTTATAGCAAAAATTCATGCCGAATTTAGCGTGCCAAACACCTGTGTTGCCGGTTATAACAGTATTCGGTTTGATGACGAAGTAAGCCGTTATAGCTTTTACCGTAACTTTTACGACCCATACGAGCGTGAATACAAAAATAACAATAGCCGCTGGGATATTATTGATTTAGTACGTGCTTGTTACGCGCTGCGCCCTGAAGGCATTGAATGGCCGTTAAAAGAAGACGGCAGCCCAAGCTTTAAGCTAGAGCATTTAACCGTAGCTAATGGTATTGAACACGCTGCAGCGCATGACGCGCTAAGCGATGTAACCGCCACTATTGCACTGGCTAAGCTAATAAAAGAAAAACAGCCAAAGCTATATAACTTCTTTTTTGGGCTGCGTAATAAAAAAGCCCTTGCTGAATTGGTTGATGTATTTAACATGACGCCGCTGGTGCATACCACATCGCGCATACCTGCAACACAAGGCTGTACAAGCTGGGTTGCACCAATGAGCTTTCATCCGGTAAATAAAAACGCGGTTATTTGTTTTGATTTAACCCAAAATCCACAAGTACTCATTGATTTAAACGTAGAAGAGTTACGCAAACGCTTATACACCAAACGTGTAGATTTAGCCGAGGGTGAATTACCTGTTGGCTTAAAACTAGTGCATTTAAACAAGTGCCCTATTTTAGCCCCAGCTAAAACATTATTGCCTGAAAACGCCGCCCGCCTTGGGATTGACCGCGAGCAATGCTTAGCTAACTTAGCTATTTTAAAAGCCAATACCGACCTTCGCGATAAAGTAACCGAAGTGTTTAACGAGCAAGGCGATTACAGCGCAACTACTAACGTTGACTACTTACTTTACGATGGTTTTACAAGCCATGCCGATAAAGCTAAATTTGCGATTATTCGCGATGCTAAACCAGATGAATTGGCTGGGTTGAAGTTAGACTTTGAAGATAAAAAGTTTAATACATTGTTGTTTAGATACCGCGCCCGTAACTGGCCTGAAACGCTAAACCAGCAAGAGCTTGACCAATGGCGCCAGTATTGCCAAAACAAGTTAATGCACGGAGAAGATCAACCGTCGATTAATGCGCAAGATTTTATGATCACCCTTGAAAACCTAGCGCATGAACATGACGACAGCGAAAAAAATCTTACAATTTTAAAGGCGTTGTATAACTACGCACAAAGCATGTAATTCGGTGTAGACGTAGAGCTTGCTCACGTGAAAAGCACCGCTTTTAATTACTTAAATAAAACTCTATTCACAAAGAGAAGCGCATGAGGAGTAAATGAGAATACATAAAAGCAATAATCTTTTGATCCATCACTGCCTCTAAAAGCGCAGCGCCTCTAAACCTCTTTGTGAATAAATCACTTTACGGGCTTTGCCCGTCACGCAAGCAAGCTTCGCGTCTTGTATCTCTCATTGATAAATGATTAGCTATCATTTATCACATCGAAGTCAGTGAGCTTGCCTTCGCGTCTAGTATTTAATAC
>NZ_WTKX01000050.1:0-10556 GCF_011378755.1 Pseudoalteromonas sp. Z1A2
CATATTATGTCTAATACAACTACTGGTTCAGTAAAATGGTTTAACGAAGCAAAAGGTTTTGGTTTTATCGAGCAAGAATCTGGCGCAGATGTTTTTGCACATTTCAGCGCAATCTCTGGCGACGGTTTTAAAACTTTAGCTGAAGGCCAACGTGTACAGTTTACTGTTACTCAAGGTCAAAAAGGCCCACAAGCCGAGAACATTGTTAGCATCTAATTGCTAAACAATTGAATGGGTTAGAGATAACCCATTAATATATTTACCTTTATAATTATTTAGTCGAATATCTTCAAAACCTCCTCTGTAAATATTTTCCAAGCGCAATCTCATTTGTATACACAACTCATTAATTAGTACATTTTTAAACACATTTACTACTATCTCTCTTGAGCGAAAGCTTTGTATTGCCTACAATAGCGCATACTTCATTCAATATAGAATATGACCATGAACGACACTACCGCAAAACCTGCTTTACCAGATCGCCTTTCTATCAACCCACGTAGCCCACATCATGTGGAAGAAGTTTTTGAACACGATATTGGTATCACGTTCAACGGCAAAGAGCGTTTTGATGTTGAAGAATACTGCATCAGCGAAGGTTGGATAAAGTTTGCATCTCCAAAAGGCCTTGATCGTCGCGGACAACCACTTTTACTTACAAGAAAAGGCACTGTTGAAGCCTTTTATAAGTAAGCTAATACGACTTACTAAAAAAGCGACACCATATTGGGTAGTCGCTTTTTTTGTGCATTTTTATAACTCATTTAATAGGTTTAGCTTTATTCATGCTCAACCTGATGAAGTTTCATTATAATTATTTAAAAAGTATGTTTGAATAGCGCCATATAGTTTAGATATACAGAAACCCACAATGAATAAAGTAACTATTTTAGATGGCGGCATGGGACGCGAACTTAAGCGCATTGGCGCACCGTTTTCACAGCCATTTTGGAGCGCACAAGCATTAATAGAAGCCCCGCATTTTGTAACCCGAGCACACCAAGGTTTTATAGATGCCGGTGCTGAAATAATTACAGCTAACAGCTACGCCTGTGTGCCCTTTCATTTAGGTGAAGAGCTATATCAAGCTCAAGGCGCAGCCCTTGCACAGCAAGCTGCCGTTATTGCAAAAGAAGTAGCTCAAAATGCTAAACAAAATGTATTAGTAGCAGGTTCATTACCACCAGCGTTTGGCTCTTACCGCCCTGAACTATTTGAAAGCGAACGCGCATTTACTATTTTAGATACGCTATACAAGGCGCAAGACGAGCACGTAGATTTATGGATTGGCGAAACTATATCGAGTATTGAAGAAGCGCACGTTATGGCAAGCGTCCTTAAAGGCTCAAACAAGCCATGTTATTACGCATTTACTTTAACTGATGCGATAAGCGAGCAAGCGACACTTCGCTCTGGTGAGCTGGTAAGTGACGCAGTAACGGCTTTGCTAGAACAAAATGTTGCTGGTATTTTCTTTAACTGTTCAATACCTGAAGTTATAGAGCAAGCCTTTAGCGATACCAACGCAGTATTAGCCAAGCAAAATAAAAGTGTTGTTTTAGGGGCGTTTGCTAATGGCTTTACACCTATAGCACGCGATTACAAAGCCAACGAAGGATCGCAAGCGTATCGCGATATTTCACCTTCAGAATATCTAGACTTTGCTAAAAAATGGCACAGCCAGGGCGCAAGCATTATTGGTGGCTGCTGTGGTATAGGCCCTGAGTTTATTGAAGTGCTGGTAAGCTGGAAAAAGGAACTTGAAAGCGCCTAAGCTTTTAATGCCTTTTAGGGCTTATTGGCTACACCAATCGTGTTAAGTTATTAGGCATTTATAGCGACAGATAAATAGTGTGATAACAAGGCATAAATATCGACATGTAGCTGTTCTACATGAGAAATTTATAACGCTGTTAGCGCTCTATTTAGCACGCTAGAATGATTAAATATTTAAGTCGATTGGTGTCATTCCCAACACCCAATCAAGCCCTTGTATTGCTGTAGTAGGAAATGCGGTTGCATGGCTCGCCCCTTCAATAACAACGCTTTTTAGTTCAATATTGTCACTGCTAAGTGCATTAATTTTTTGCGTTAATTGCTTTGCCCCTTCCACCATATTTTGCCCTTCACCAAAGCTTAGCGTTTCCTTTGCCCCTACCGATATATAAACCTTTATAGGCACTTTAGGCTTATGTGCTTGTAGCGCTAATACTGCATTGCTGTTAAACCAAACCGATGGGCTGCCAATAATATAATTGTTAAATAAATCGGGCATCGTAAATAAAATAGTGGCACCAAATAACCCGCCTAAAGAATTACCTATATAGGTTTTTTGTGTGCTACTTGCTCGGTAGTTACTTTGTATAAATGGCAGCACAGTATTTTTTAAAAACAGCGCATGATTTTGAGCGTTACCGGTTTGCTTTTTCCAGCTTTGAGCCTTATTTGGGGTGTAGTCTCTAATTCGACTATTAGACCCTCTAGATCCTTTTTCGTAGCTAATGGCCACAATAATAGCCTCCTGCATATTGCCGCTATTCATAGGAAACCGTGTAGCACCCGCCACAATAGGAAACATATACGGTGCATCGGTTAAATAAATAACCGGATATATTTTTTCAGGCTGCTTTTTATATGACTTAGGGAGCTGAATAAAAACAGGGTATACCCGTTTAGTAGCAGGCTCAGTTAACTCAATAACACTACTTCTAGGGATTTGGTACGGAGTATTTGCGCTTAATTTTAAACACACTAAAGCGCAAAGTAGCAGCAGGGATTTTAAAGCAGTATTCATTTATATTAATTAACCTAAGCCAAGCGTAATAATCGATATTGAATGACTACTTTAACTCACTTTTAGCTTTAGGCTATTAAAAAACAAAGTTAAATATTGAAAGGCAGTGCTACATGTTAGCTGTTTGTAGCACTGAAAACGCTAAGCTATCTGATCAGATTCAGCGCTTGAACACGGGCAATTATCCTCATTTTGTTTAAGGCATTGTTGATAATTAAACCAATGAGCTACAGCAATAAACGCTGAGCCTATTAAGGTTAGCGCTTTTTCGGCTATTTCATGCCCTAGCAATACCGCACATATCATAAAAGACAGCCCAATAACGCCGCAGGCCATGTAACGCTTACGCTTATGCTTTTTACAGCCTAGGCTCAATGCTAATAAACTGGTGGGTAATACCGCTGCAAGAATCCATAAATGAAATTGTTCACTATCTATTTGCAGTACAGCAAAGCTTGGCAATAGCGCTAAAATAACCGGGGTTACAAAACAATGCACTGTACACATTAACGATAACCCAATCGCCATACGATCCATAACACTTTGACTCGACTTCATTATTTCCTCTACTAAATTAGTGCCTCTACTCAAAAGCGTTACTTTTAAGGAGACATTTTAGTAACAACAGTTAATTACTATTGATACATTATAACATTTCCCACATAATTGATATAATATAACATCCACCAAGGTAGTCAAATGAAACGTAGATCACAATTAGCTGTTCTCATAGCAGCTTTATTACCTGCAAGTGTGCTTGCATCCACAATAGAGGGCGTTGTTTTAAACAACAAAGGTAAAGTAGTTACCAATGCAACAGTAAAAGTTGAAGGCTCAGACCTTAAAGTAACCACCGATGAAAACGGTAAATTTGTAATAGCAGAGCTAAACAATGGCTTAAAAGAGCTACATGTTGTAGCCCCTGGTTATGCTCACCTTCATCGCGATATAACAATAACGAATGATGATAACCAATCGGTTACTTTTAATTTAAAGCGCTCGCCTATTGAAGTTATTGATATTGAAGCAACCCCTATTCATATGTCGGCAATGGAATCTGCGTCGCCTGTTAGTGTTTTATCTGGCGAACAACTAAGACGACAACAAGCTGCAACCCTTGGCGACAGCCTTGAAAAACTTCCAGGCGTTAATACTAACTTTCACGGGAAGGTAGCCAGCACACCTATTATTCGTGGTTTAAGCGGCCCTCGTGTACTTATTACTCAAAATGGCCTTGATGTAAGTGATGTGTCGCGCGTTGGCCCCGATCACTCTGTTGCATCAGAGGCGTCTACCGCACAACAAATTGAAGTATTACGCGGCCCAGCAACATTGTTTTATGGCAGCGGCGCGATTGGCGGTGTGGTTAATGTGGTAGATAACCGCGTACCAACTGATAGCACAACACGCGGCGAGTGGAACGTAGAACATAACTCGGTTGATAACCAAAAAGTGGCCTCTTTTAATGCCACCACAGGTACCGATTCATTTGCTTTTTATGCCGATGCGTTTTGGCGTGAAGCCGACGACTACGAGGTACCTGTAGCTGCTGATATAGATAGCGACGGCGAAGAGCATCGTGGCGATTACAAAGTTGAAAACAGTAATGAAGAGTCTGATGGTTTTACTGTTGGCGCTAGCTATTTAATGGATAACGGCTTTATTGGCTTAGCAGTAGAGCAATTTAATCGTCAATACGGTATTCCAGGCCATACGCACGGCGAGGAAGAAGAGGAAGAACACAGCGACGAAGAAGAAAGCGTATTTGCTGATTTAGAGCAAACTAAAGTGCAATTATTAGGTGAGTACAACCTAGATAATAAATGGCTAAACAAAGTAAACCTGCGTGTTGGCCACACTGACTACGAACACGCTGAAATTGAGGGTGGGGCAGTAGGCACTACTTTTAAAAACGAAACAAACGAATTACGTATAGACCTACTACATAACCAATTTAGCGAGTGGAATGGCGGCATTAGTTTTCATTACAAACAAAGCGATGTTGAAGCGCAAGGTGAAGAGGCCTTTACTCCTCCATCAGAAACCGAAAGCTTTGCTGTAGCGCTGATGGAAGAAAGGCACTTTGGTGATTTTTTAGTACAGTTAGGTGGGCGCATAGAGCGTGTAACAATTGAAGCAGGTGACGTATTACTGCCAAATATTGACGCTCACGCACACGATGAAGTAGAAGAAGCCGACGAGCATGATCACGACCACGAAGAAAGCGCAGAAACCACTCGTGTATTTGACGTAGAGCATGAATTTACACCAATCAGTTTATCGGCAGGCGTAGTGTGGGATTTTACACCTAACTATAATTTAGGGCTGTCGGTATCGCGATCTGAACGTGCGCCTTCTGCTTCTGAGTTGTTATCGTTTGGGCCGCACATTGGCACTGGCACTTACGAAGTAGGCGCACTATTTAATTTAGGTGAAGACGGTCATTTAGGTTTATCTGATCAAGCAATTGACCTAGAAACAGCCAATAATATCGATTTAACTTTTCGTAAAACCCAAGGTGATATTGGCTTTATTTTAAATGCCTTCTACAACCAAGTAGATAACTACTATTACCAAATAGACACTGGTTTATTCGCTGAAAGTGGCCACGACCATAGCGATGAAGAAGAAGGCGCTGACGAACACGACCATTCATCAGAACTGCCGGTTTATTTATTTAAAACAGGCGACGTAATTTTACACGGGTTTGAAGCGCAAATTGCGTGGCAATTAACCGATGAATTTAAAGTAGATTTATTCTCTGATTACGTGCGTGCACGCCTTAAAGACGGCGGCGATTTACCCCGTACACCACCGCTTCGTTTTGGTAGCGAGTTAAGCTATCAAACAGATAAATTAAGTGCGCATATTCACGTTACTCGCTATCAAAAGCAAGACCGCACAGCCCCACAAGAAACAGCCACAGGCGGTTACACATTGGTTGATGCAAGCATCTCTTACGACCTTTCAGTATTAAACCAAGATATGTCTGTGTACCTGCGAGGCACCAACTTAACAGATACAGAAGCACGCGTGCACAGCTCGTTTGTAAAAGATATAGCACCACGTCCAGGGCGTAGCTTTGCGCTAGGCATTCGCGGTTATTTTTAAGCATTAAAAAATTATAATTAAAGGAAATAAACATGAAAAAACTATACAAATTAAAGCTTATTGCACTGGCTATTAGCACTACATTTATTACAGCCTGTGGCGATGCAGAGACTAATATTGTAGAAAAAGATCCTATTGTTGTAGAGGACGAGCACGATCATGACGATGATCACGACCATGATGATGGCTACACAATTGATTCATTAGGCAGATTAGCTGTGCTTGCAGGCAACAGCAACGAAGCCAGCTTTTATGACCTAGATGACAACGCTTTACTTGAAACATTTACCCTGACGAATGATTCAAACACGCTGTCGTCATCACCTGATTTTCGTTATGCCGTTATTGCTAGCCGCGCTCAAGATTACTTAGGCTTTATTGATGGTGGTTTATGGCGTGAAGACCATGGCGAGCACCTGCACGATTACGAGCAAAGCCCAGCGGCTAGCAGCTATGAGTTAACAAGTGGCAGTCGCCCTACACACTTAATAACTCACGACGGGCAATTAGCTGTTTTTTATGATGGTGATGCAGACTCAGGTACGGTTGCCTCTGTTGAAGTATTAACAGATAACGACATAACCAGCGCAACAGCAACACTACCGAGTATTAGCTACGATATTAATATGCACGGCGTAGCAGAGCCACGCGGTGAGCATTTATTATCAACACTTCGCCGTGATGACAGCGAAAGCACATCGGTTGCTAAAGTACTGCCAGACCAAGTAGGTGTTTATCATTTTCATGATGGTGAATACGAGCTTGAACAAACCTTAGAGCTGACGTGTCCTGATTTACACGGTGCGGCACAAAACCACGACTACGTAGTATTTGGCTGTAGCGATGGTGTGTTATTAGCCCACCAGCACGATGATGAATACGAAGCTGAAAAAATAGCGAACATTGCAGCCGTTGGCGATTTACGTATTGGTAGTATTTATGGCCACGAAGATAGCGAGACCTTTATTGGCGTAGCATCTGGCCATGGTGGCGGCGAAGCAGTAATTGTAACTATTAACCCTGCAACAGCACAAATGGAAGAACTAGAATGGCAACTAGCTGATGGCGCAAGTGCCGTGTCGTACTCTTTTTCTGCCCATGGCGAGGACTTTTTAATATTAGACAGCTTAGGCTTTTTAAATGTATTTAGCGCACACGACCATGATGGCGAAATGCATTGGGAGCTTGAAGGCCAAGTTGATATTACCGAGCAAGATGTATCGACCATGCCTGAGGGCATGAACTTTAGCATGACAGTTGCGCAAAATGGTCAGTTTGCTTACGTTGCCGACCCGATTGCTCAGCACGTTGTGCAAGTACACCTTGAAGACTTAGAAATTGAAAGTGAGCTAGAGTTAACTTTTCCACCTGCAAGCATTACCTGGTTAGGGATTGCACAAGAAATAGAAGATGAAGATCACGACCATTAATTTAAAACTAACGCTTTAAGTTAAAGCCACAAAACAAAAAACCCGTAATTAGGTCTACTAATTACGAGTTTTTTACAGCTATTTATTTAGCTCTATTGTTACTTACGGCGCCAGCCACTCCATACATCATCTATATCATCGGCTTTATTTTTTTTCTTTTTCTTGCCTGTGCCTTCTGGTTTTGCCATTGGCTTTTCATTTTTAAGCGCCTGTGCAGCATCAAGATTAGCTTGGTTTACAGCAAAACCGGTTACTTCTTCACGCTCTAGGCGTAGTTTGTTTTTCTTCTCGATTATTTTAAAGTGATGCAAATCTTCGTAATCAACCAATGAAAGCGCTAAGCCTACTTCACCAGCACGGCCGCTTCGACCAATACGGTGCATATAATCAGAAGGACTTCGTGGTAGATTAAAGTTTATTACCACTGGCAGCTTTTCAATATCTAAACCACGTGCAGCAATATCGGTTGCGATAAGCACCTCTATTTCGCCGGCTTTAAATTTTTCAATTACACGAGTACGCTCACTTTGGCCTTTATCGCCATGGAACACTTGTGCATTCACACCGCGTTTTTCAAGTTTACTGGCTAAATGCTCACAGTCTTTTTTAGCGTTTACAAAAATAAGTGCTTGGCGCCATTTATGCGCTTTAATTAAATGCGCTAAAACCGTAGTTTTTTCGCCTTTATTAACTGTAAATACGCGCTGTACTAAGGTGCTTTCGTCTTTGTTTTGTACTTGTATTTCAACTGGGTTATTTAGTAGTTCTTGCGTTAATTGTGTGACTTGCTCTGGGAAGGTCGCTGAAAACAACATGGTTTGTTTTTTAGCAGGCATTAACGCTAAAAGGTCAGCCAGCTCTTCGGTAAAGCCAAGGCTTAGCATACGGTCGGCTTCATCAAGCACAAGCGTAGTTACTTTATCGAGCTTAATCGCATTGCTTGAGATTAAATCAAGCAAGCGACCAGGTGTTGCCACAATAATATCGGCGCCGCCGCGCAGTGCCTGCATTTGTGTATTAACCGACACACCACCAAACACGGCCACCGTTTTAATTGCGCCATTAAAGTTAGCAGAATACGATTTAACGCTATCGGCCACCTGCGTAGCAAGCTCACGGGTAGGTACTAAAATAAGCCCCGTTACAAAATTACCTTTACTCGCTGGTTTTCTACTACCTTGCTCAACGAACATCTTTTGTAGCATAGGCAGCGCAAACGTCGCAGTTTTACCTGAGCCGGTATTTGCCCCCGCAATTAAATCGCTACCTGCAAGTACACTTGGAATGGCCTTAGCTTGAATAGGTGTAGGCTGGGTATATTCCAAATCGGTTAAACGAGCTTGTAGCTCTGGAATAAGGCCAAGATCGTTAAAAGTACTAGGGCTTGTTGCTGAGGTCATGAATATTACGGGCTCATTGCTAAAAAAGTAGCCTGTAATTTTAGCGTATTTAGCGCTTATTAAGTAGGGATTAGTGATCTAAATAAAATGAACCTTGTTTTATTCAACGATAATCCTCTGGATATTGCCTTGTATTAATACTATTTCTCATATAGTTCAATCATTACGAAAATCGCATGAACACGCTGTATTCTTGATTTCAACATTTCAAGTGTGTTATTTTTTGATATCTGATGGATTAATTTTAGATACAAGGAAATATCATGTCTCATTTGATTTATGCTTTAATACAAAAAGCAGAGCAAGCCTACCATTTAACACTAGTGATTTAGAGCAACTAAAGCGATTTAGAGAAGATAACCCTCATATTATAGGTAATTTTATACCTCAAGGAACTCCCTTTATTTTAAGATCTCCACAGTCTGGGGATATGAGTGACTTTAGGCGTTCTCGTCCTGACATAGCTTGCGCACTTGACAGTACTGTGTCTTGGCCTCAGCATACAAAAAGAAATGTCAGTACTATAGTAAACAGCTTCGGTGATGAAGATGCCTTGGCTATTGCCGCACTATATGACGCAGAAATCTCCCCATACGTGGACAAAGTGAGAAAACTGACAGAACTAAAATTTTTAGGTAGAAATTTTGACGCTATTGCCGCTACTGGTGCGGCATTTACTTCCCTAGAGTCAAGCCAAGTAAGATTGAGCTCATTTGGAAAAGCAATTCTAAAATACCAAACTAGCTTGATTGAAATAAGAAAAGCATCGCAAAACAAGCAACCTAAGTTAGAACTAATCAAGCTAGGTAACAGAGCTAAGCAAGCTCACCTAGAGCTTAATACTGTATTTAAAAGGGAAATGGTCAAATTCAAAGGCAAGGTGAAAGCATCTGCGAAAGGTAATATATGGTCTAGTGCACAGCGAGGCATTGATACAGCAAGAAGCGCAAGAACTTCTACTCCCCTCAAATTAACTTCTTTAGCTTACATACAGCACTTACGTAGACTAGAACAAAATTCTAATTTTGCAGGAAAGTTTATCATTGCTGTTGATGCTGGTCTTAGGGCTGATAGCGTTTATAAAGATTACAAAGCAGGTAAAGATTGGCAGCGACGTGCCATTGTTGAAACAACAGGGCTTGGTTTAGGGACAGCCGCAGGCATTGGCGCCGGAAGTGCAACAGTTACAGCTGGTGTAGGTATAGCAATTGCCATGGGGCCAGTTGGTTGGGTTATCTTAATTGGAGCCGGCCTCGGGGCTGGATTAATGGTCGGTAAAGCGGGTGATGAAGTTGGTAAGTTTATTTCTGGCGAATTATATGATTTAAGCTCAAGCATTGACTGGTTTTAAATTATGTATGTAATGCCTGAAAAAATATTTTTATTTATCTCTTTACCAATAATAATGAGCTATCTTATTTCAACCTTATGCTTCACTCGCATTACAATGAAACACATTGAGAGAAAATTGCGCGAAGAAGGGGTACATGAGCCGCTTTGGGACAAAGGAATAGGCATAAGAGTAAGCATGTATGGCAAAGTTATTAGACGGCAAAAGCCAGTAAAAGCTACGATAGTTAATGATGAAGCGATTTTGCGACACGCGCGGCCTATAGACTTAATTTTAGCTCGTATAATGCACATATCATTTTTAGGTTTGATGTTAGTTATTGCCTATGGCTACTTTGCTTATGACTTAAGTGAGCGCACATATTAAAAAGGCGCATTAAGCTGTCTCTTGATCACAAGTCTGACTCAAGAGATTTTGCTAAATCGTAGCCTTCCAGGATGGCTTGTAACTTAAGCCATCCTTGCCAT
>NZ_WTKX01000051.1:0-9929 GCF_011378755.1 Pseudoalteromonas sp. Z1A2
GTTGCGGGAGCCTGAACTTATAAAAGGTGAACCGACGACCTTCGGGTTATGAGCCACAATATACACACCAAATTTTAGACATAAAAAAACACGCTTTAAGCGTGCCGTTTCATTCTTATTTATCTCAGTGGTTGCGGGAGCCGGATTTGAACCGACGACCTTCGGGTTATGAGCCCGACGAGCTACCAGACTGCTCCATCCCGCGCCTGAAATTTGTAGACTTGTTTAAAGTTGCTTACATTACAACTTGGCTTCCAATTAAAGAATTGGTTGCGGGAGCCGGATTTGAACCGACGACCTTCGGGTTATGAGCCCGACGAGCTACCAGACTGCTCCATCCCGCGCCTGTATATTTTAAGTCTATCGACTACTTTATTTTATCTCTTAAGTTAGAGTTTACAGTAACCTCAATCCCTAAGGAAATTGGTTGCGGGAGCCGGATTTGAACCGACGACCTTCGGGTTATGAGCCCGACGAGCTACCAGACTGCTCCATCCCGCGCCTGTAATTTCTTTAAAGCATTTTCGTAATATTTACGTGCCTGCCTTGAAGAGAGCGCTACTATATAGGAATAAACATTTAATGCAAGACCTAAACTAATTAAAGTTGTTCAACCGAACAAAAAGCAATCAAATTACTACTCTGCGCTCAATCTTTGATGTGGATTAATCATTTTTTGCCATTCCCAGTCGGGATGTCCCATTACTATAAAGTCAGGGTTCTCAGTACTCTCGCGTTGGTTGTACGTTAGCGGGTTAAATTCTGCATCGGTAATACAACCACCGGCTTCTTCAACAATAACTTGTGAAGCACCTGTATCCCACTCTCCCGTTGGACCAATTCTTAAAAAACAATCTGCTTTGCCCTCTGCAACAGTACAGGCTTTTAAAGAACACGAACCAATAGCAATCGTTGTAAACTGACTATTTAAATACTGACTCACCGCTTCTATTTTTTGGCGGCGGCTCACTGCAAGCGTCAAGCTCTCTGGCGGCGCTACAGATATTTGCTTATCAATTGAGTTTTCACGTTTAAAGGCACCATTTTTAGCTGTAGCAAAATAAGTCACACCTTTTGCAGGCCAATGAATAACGCCAAGCACAGGGTGATTATTTTCAATCAATGCAATGTTTACTGCAAAGTCGCCACTTTCTAAAATAAATTCGCCTGTACCATCCATCGGATCGAGCAACCAATAACGCTGCCAATCTTGTCTGTCGGCGAGTGCTGGTATAGGTGTTTCTTCCGACATAATTGGGATATCGGGTGCAAGTGCTTTTAATCCAGCAACAAGTACGTCATTTGCTGCTAGATCAGCTTTGGTAACAGGCGTATTATCTGATTTCTCTTGTTGGCCAATATCGCCTTTTTTATAAATGGCCATAATTGCATCGCCAGCACGCTCAGCTAATTCAATGCACGGTTCGATTAATTTATTCATCGGCAGCTCCAGACGCTAAATACTTATCTAATAATAGCAAAGCTGCAACACTGCGTGCTTCGGTAAAATCTTCTTGGTCTAATAATGACTGCCACTGAGTTAATGGCCACTTAACAACAACTAGCGGCTCTGGTTCGTCACCAATAAGGGTTTGAGGGTATAATTGCTTAGCAAATAAAATATGCATTGTGGCATTAAAGTAACTCGGCGCCATTGTTACTGTTCTTAATGGTTTAAAATACTCAGCGCCAAAGCCAATTTCTTCTTTAAGTTCTCTGTTAGCAGCTTGCTCTGGGGTTTCGCCCGGATCGATTAAGCCTTTAGGAAAACCTAACTGGTAATTGTTTGTGCCCGCACAGTATTCACGTACAAGTAGTAACTCATTATCTGCACTTAACGGAACAATCATCACTGCTCCCCGGCCACCGCCGCGAATTCGCTCATACTGGCGCTCTTCGTTATTAGAAAACTTTAACTCTAAAGACTCCACAGTAAACAGGCGACTTTTAGCAACAACATTGTTACTGAGGATTTGTGGTGGTGTTGGGTGCTTTTTCTGTGTCATTGGCGTTAATTTGCTATCATGGCAGTTAGTTCAATAATAAACCTTATAAGTTGAAATTCCTATGTTAAATTGGTCAAAAATCGATACCGTTTTGCTCGACATGGATGGAACATTACTCGATTTACATTACGACAGTCATTTTTGGCTTAACGTTATCCCTGCGCAACACGCATTAGCTAGAGGCATTAGCCTAGATGCAGCTAAAGCAGATATTTTAAAACGCTATCAAGCTGTGAGCGGTCAAATACAGTGGTATTGTTTAGATTATTGGGAGCAGCAATTAAACTTGCCTATAATGGAGCTTAAACGAGAGTCTCAGCATTTAATTAAAATGCGCGAAGACGTACCTCATTTTTTAACCGAGCTTAAAAAAGCAGGCAAAGAGTTAATTTTACTTACCAACGCCCACCCTGAGAGTGTCATGCTGAAATTTGAGCATACAGCGATTGATAACTACCTAGATGGTGTAGTGTCTACTCATGAATATGGAGTAAGTAAAGAGCAGCAAAGTTTGTGGCACCAAGTACAAAAAGACTTAGGGTTTAATAAGCAGCGCACTTTGTTTGTAGATGACAGTGTGCCGGTATTAAATGCCGCACGAGAATACGGCATCGAGCACTTACTTGCAGTTGCTAACCCTGATAGCCAACAACCACATAACGAAATAGCCGATTACCTGAGTGTTACCGACTATCGTAAGATTATTTAACTCAGTTTACGTGGGCTAGATTTTTGGGTAACGCGCTTCAAGGCCTTGGTACACTAACTTTGCAAAATCTGCATGTTCTGTATCAAGGCTTTTAACTACTTCAACTAAATGCTCGTTATCTTCTTGCCCGTTCCACTCTTTAATGTAGCTACCGTCTTTGTAGCCATGATCTTGACGGAAAAAGTTTAACGTGTTTTTACCTACGTAGCCGCGATATAAATCATCAATATCCATACCCATTTGCGCCATACAGCCGGCAAAGGCAGCGGCATTAAACGTTTTATCTGCAACGGCGGAAGCCGCTAATATTTCTAGCGTTTGTTTAAAGTCATCCGCTTGTTGAGCATTACTAAGCTCAGTTTCAAGTTGCTTTGCTAAGTCTTCGTAGCTAGTTTTGCCGTCAATTCTAAGCGATAGACCAAAATGAAAAATATCAACCAACTCTAAAATAACTTGTTCAGTATCTGGTGTTTGTTTTTTCCACCATTTCCAACCATGATGATCCAGCATTTCAGCGCACTCAACCCAAATAGCGCGGTACCATTCGAACCCTTGAGTAAACCATTGCTCATGTACTTTAGTGTTCATGGCGTTTTGCATTTCTAGCATAACTACTAGCTTGTTTAAATTGGCAGACATATTCATTCCTGTCGTTTTTGATTAGTGTAATAGTACAGATAAAGGAAGCTTAACGCATCAGCACTATCTTAATATGTAGTTTACTTTGAGCCGCTAAATTCAGCCCATGAATCAATTAAATCAATGAAATCTTCAAAGCCACAACCACTACTTAAACCATTTTCTTCAAGCGCTAAATCGTCATCTTGATACGCCATTAGGTCTTCGCTGTCTTGATGAAGCGCATGGGCTTCAAATAATGCTTCGTCTTTGGTTAATATTAAATCTATTTCTTGGCCTTTTAGCGTTAACGGCTCATAGCTTGAGCTCACCGATGCAATAAGCGCTTGCACCATAGCTACTTTGTCTTTGCCTATTTCTTCGTTTAGCCAGCGACCAATAATAGCGTGTTCACTACTTATTTTAATACGTAGCCCACTAATAGGGTCGCGAATAAATTGATACTCCATAGGATTTGCCTGTAAATCTTTAATTGCGTAATTATATACGTAAACGCCCGCAAACCACAGGATATATAAAGTAAAATAGCGCCACAAGGGCGCTATTTTATTCAACTTTAAAGCAGTTAACTTCGCGATCTATAACGCGCTGCGTCAATAATCGACCATAAGTAAATAATAGGCACTAGTACAAAACCTACAAGCACATAAATTAGTGCGTAACTTATTATAATAGCGAGTGCAAAAAATATAGCCGCTAAAATACGCCCTTGCACTAACTGCCCTAAACCAGGAAAAAATATATTACATAATGCTGCGATTACGTTACCGCCAGAACCTTGATCTGCCATACTAACCTCTGTATTTATTTGATTTTATAATTATTTACTTACACACTCTATGCCAATTTATTAAAGCTTACAAATCAAATAGTTAAATTAGTCTAGATTTAGAGAGTTAGTAAATTTTGCTAACTTTAGGTCAAATTAGCAATTTTTATTGTGCGTTTACGCTTTTTTGTTTGTTCAAAAAATTATCAAGTTACTCGTTTTTAAGGCTATTTTATAAATAGCTGTTTATAAAAACAGTATTTTATTTAGCCTAACAAAAACACCTGTTATACTGCCCACAATATTGATTAAAAAGGCGTAACGATGGACGTTTCACAATTACTCGATGGCTTAAATGACAAACAACGCGATGCCGTTGCAGCCCCACTACAAAACATGCTGGTATTAGCAGGTGCTGGGTCTGGTAAAACACGAGTGTTAGTTCATCGTATTGCGTGGCTTATGCAAGTTGAGCAAGCATCTGCTTACAGTATTTTTGCCGTAACCTTTACTAATAAAGCGGCTAAAGAAATGCGCAGCCGCGTTGAAGAAACACTAAAAGCCCCTGTAGGTGGTATGTGGATTGGTACGTTCCATGGTTTGTCGCATCGTATTTTACGTGCTCATCACCGTGAAGCTAACTTACCAGAAGCCTTTCAAATTTTAGACTCTGACGATCAACTTCGGATGATCAAGCGCTTATTAAAATCGATGAATATCGATGATAAAAAATGGCCCGCCAAACAATTTGGCTGGTACATCAGCGCTAAAAAAGATGAAGCACTTCGCCCTAAAGATATTCAAGCATACGATATTAACGAGCAAATGATGCTGCGTGTTTACGCCGCCTACCAAGAGGCCTGTGATAGAGCAGGCCTAGTAGATTTTGCCGAAATATTACTACGCAGCTACGAAGTGTTAAAAAATAACCCAACGTTACTGCGTCATTATCAGCAACGCTTTGCACATATGCTCGTAGACGAGTTCCAAGATACAAATACCATCCAATATGCATGGTTAAAGTTACTTGCAGGCGATACAAGCAGTATCATGATTGTAGGCGACGATGACCAAAGTATTTACGGTTGGCGCGGTGCTAAAATCGAAAATATTAAACGATTTTTAACTGACTTTAGCGCAGAAACCATTCGTCTTGAACAAAACTACCGTTCAACTGCAACTATTTTGAAAGCGTCTAATGCATTAATTCAAAATAACTCAGAGCGTATGGGTAAAAGCTTATGGACCGACGGTAACGATGGCGAGCCAATTTCTATTTATGCAGCATTTAATGAATTAGACGAAGCACGCTTTGTAAGTAGCAAACTACGAAGCTGGTTAAATGCAGGGAATGCCCTACAAGATGCAGCAATTTTATACCGTAGTAACGCGCAATCTCGTGTACTCGAGGAAGCCATGCTACAAGAAGGCTTAAAATACCGTATTTATGGTGGTATGCGATTCTTCGAACGACAAGAAATTAAAGATGCGTTGTCGTACTTACGCCTAGTAGGTAATCGTCAAGACGATGCCGCGTTTGAGCGTGTAATTAATACGCCAGCACGCGGTATTGGCGACAAAACATTGAGCCATATACGCGACTGTGCACGAGCAGAATCGTTACCGCTTTGGTATGCCGCAAAAGCAATTGTAGAACAACAGCATTTATCTGGTCGTGCTTCGGGTGCAGTAAGTAAGTTTGTAGAACTCGTTGAACAAATAGAAGATAAAATTAGCGATCTAACTTTGCATGAGCAAGCCAAGTACACAATTCAAACCTCAGGCTTGATGGCAATGTACCAAGCTGAAAAAGGTGAAAAAGGCCGTGCTCGCGTAGAAAACTTAGAAGAGCTAATTAGCGCATGTGACCAGTACGAACTTCCTGAAGACGAAGAATACAGCTCGCCTTTACAAGGCTTTTTAGCCCATACGTCACTTGAGTCAGGTGAAGGACAAGCAGAAGAACACGAAGACGCCGTACAAATGATGACGCTTCACTCAGCTAAAGGCTTAGAGTTTCCGCTAGTGTTTATGGTAGGCGTAGAAGAAGGCATGTTCCCTTCTCAGCAAAGCAACGAAGAGTCGGGTCGCTTAGAAGAAGAGCGCCGCCTTTGTTATGTAGGCATGACACGAGCAATGGATAAGTTATACATTAGCCATGCTGAGAGTCGCCGTTTATACGGGCAAGAGAAATACCATAGCCCATCTCGCTTTTTACGCGAAATCCCTGAAGACTGCGTAGAAGAAATTCGTATTAAAACACAGGTTTCTCGTCCACCTGCCGCCGGGCGTTTTAGCGCATCAGTTAGCCATGCAGCATTTGAAGACAGTGGCTTTAACTTAGGGCAACGAGTTTTGCATGCTAAGTTTGGTGTTGGTACCGTACTTAATTACGAAGGCAGTGGCGCGCAATCTCGCGTACAAGTTAACTTTGACGACCTTGGTAGCAAATGGTTAGTAACGGCTTATGCACGATTACAAGCGGTATAAAACACACCTAAATGAATTAAAACAACAACTAGCTGGCGCGTATCATCGCCAGCTAGTATTAATTACTGGCAGCTCAGCTTGGTGTTGTGAATTACTTAACTCATTAATAGATGAAAACAATACACTTGTTGTATCCAAGCAGTGCGCGATTAAAAATTCGTACTGGCCTACTCGCACACACCAAATTTTAGGGCAAGAATTTGCCCATGCTGTTTACGATGGTTTTAGTGGTTTGCACCCTGATAAACTTGCAGCACTTGCCGGCACCGTTAAAGCAGGCGGTATACTGTTTTTATTACTACCTGAATTAGATGATTTAGCCTCTTGGCAAGATCCCGCATTAAGCACAGTGCAATCACATGGTCACACCATTGACTGTAGTTTATTTAATCAACGTTTCGCGACTATTATTAAACCGTCGCCCGCTTTTCACTTTAGTGAAAAAAATGGCTGTATTAGTAATAACGCTAGCTATGTAATGCATAATAAAATTGATTATGAGCCACAGCAAAACTGTATTGAGCAAATAGTAAAAGTAGCTAACGGCCGTGCCAACAGGCCTTTACTCATTAATGCCGATAGAGGCAGAGGTAAGTCGGCAGCACTTGGCTTAGCCGCGGCAAAACTAACTGATAAAAAAGTAATTATTTGCAGCACTCAGTTTAAAGCGACCCATAGCAGCTTTAAACATTTAGCCCAAGAGTTAAGCCTGCAATACAACGCTGAACATAAACAGCTCGCCAACTTGCACTACGTTGCACCTGACGCGTTATTAAACACACTACCTGAGTGCGATTTACTACTCGTTGATGAAGCTGCAGCAATCCCTGTTCCGTTATTACTAAAAATGCTAGCTCATTATCCTCGTATAGTCTTTGCAAGCACTCTAGTTGGATATGAAGGAAATGGTAGGGGTTATACCATTCGCTTTAGTAACTATATAAAAGCGCACTATAAAGCCTCTAAAGTTGTAACGCTTGATGAGCCACTGCGTTTTGCTAAATACGATCCCCTCGAGAAGCACATTCGCACCTTGCTTGCACTCGATGCAGAATATATAGAGTTAAGTAGTGATCAATTAGAGCAGCCAGTTCATAGCGAAATAACTCAGCAATCCCTTGTAAACAATGAATCTTTACTGCAGCAAGTTATTGCCCTACTTGCACTGGCTCACTATCAAAGTAGTGTCAACGACTTACGCCAACTACTAGACGCACCATCGCAAAGACTATTTATTAGCAAAATTAATAATCAATTAGTTGGCGTATGCTTAATCGCCATAGAAGGTGGTTTAAGTGAAGAACTTGCCCTACAGGTTATAAGTGGAGAGCGCCGTCCGCAAGGACATTTAATGGCGCAAGCACTCTCACAACTTAGCTTTAATAATGACTGTTTAACGAAACTGAGCGCTCGCGTTGTACGAATAGCGATTGATCCGAGTTCCCACAATATAGGACTTGGTAAAAAGTTACTTAGTTATTGCGAATCACAGGTAAAAAGCCAATGTAGTTGGCTTGGTGCAAGCTTTGGCGCAACGGCGCAGTTACTTAATTTTTGGCAAAACCTAGGATTTGATACTGTAAAATTAGGTTATCAACGCGATAAAAGCACCGCTGAACATTCGGCGCTTGTAGTTAAATGCTTAAGCGACAAAAGTACAATTCTTCACCCCCTAAAAAAGCAGTTTAAAATCGATTTCTTTTATGCTCTTTTAACACACTTTAAAACACTAGATTGGCAACTCGTGAATATAATAATTGAAGGATTTAGCGACGAGTTAATAAGCCTAGAGACTCACGAGCGATTAGCGCTGCTCACTAAAAGTAACTTCACTCAATTTAGTATCTCTGCAACTCTTTGGCAGTTACTGAGCCAGTCACCTTCTTATATATCTCAATTAACAGAGTCTGATAAACAACTTTTAATAAAGTTAGTACTTCAAAATGAAAGTAATGAAAAAGTGATTCAACACTTAGGATTATTAGGAAAAAAACAGCTTGAGAATCAATTTAAACGTGCCATAAAAAACCTCACTAGCACCATCTAATAATTTCTAGTTGCCCTATCTCTGTTAAATTTTATCCATCTTTAAGCTATTTATTTAATTTGTTCTATCCTTAAAGCATTAATAGGTAAATTAAGATAAAGGCATGGAATTAATAAACTTTAAAGTGGGCTGCAAAACAATTTCGCTAAAAATACTCGATATTTTATTAACTGAGCGCTTTGACAATAATCTAACAACTTTACCAAACAATAATAAAAGCTTTATTGGTGTTAAAGATTATATGGATACACCAACACCTGTTTTTGATTTAGGTATTATTTTAAATAATATCTCAACCGAACAAAATAATGCGCATGTACTAAAACAACTAAGAATATGGCAAGACAAACTATTAAACTGGTTTAATACCCTTCATAGTAACTTATTAAATAGCTCGGCTTCTATTTCAAATAATGACGCCGAACTACAAGATTTTGTTTTGTTTTACAAAGAATTCAACACCGACAATGAAGACTTAAAATTAACAATGTCTCGGCTTGACGAGCCCTTCCAATCATTACTAGAAACAGCGAAAGCAGCCATAGCAGCCCATAATCAAAGTGATGATAAACACACATCAGCTCTGCTCGACAAAATTAAGCGCAGTAGTCTAATTCAGCTTGAGCGTTTATTTGAATCCGCTAAAGAGCAAATAACCTTAGACTATAAACCTATTATTGTTTTCACCACCAAAGATGGATTAAATCCACATGTTGGTTTATTAGTAGATAAGGTTGAAGATAATATCGACTATAAAAAAGAAGACATAAAGCCACTGGATAAGCTCACTGAGGTTGGTTTTGATCTAGACCCACAAACTAAAAATATGATGCTAGGATTAATCAAGCTCCCCCAAAAGCATAGTGTATTAATTGATCCAAGCGTAATATTTAAACCAGCTCAACTAGAAGAATCTGAAAGTGAAGAAACCCAAGCTTACGGACTATTTTAAATAGCCTTTAGATTTGGCTATAAACTTTAGTACTTAAGTAATGAGCTATTAAGTTCGAGTTATGACTGCAGGACCTCGAGTAAGTAATGTTCGCTATTCCCTTATATTTAAATTTTCCAGAATATCGTGGTTCCCACAGCGGTGGAGAGTCACAGTGAAATGCTACACACTCTTTGCGTCGGGAGTCGCTACGATCGCCCGACCTACGTGATGGGTGTTGATGTGAGTGTGTGTTAATTGCGCGTATTTTACTTTTCTGCAGACGTAAAAAAGCCCGACTATTTCTAGTCGGGCTCTCTACAATTTGAAGCCTGGTA
>NZ_WTKX01000052.1:0-7566 GCF_011378755.1 Pseudoalteromonas sp. Z1A2
ACGCGAAGGCAAGCTCACTGACTTCGATGTGATAAATGATAGCTAATCATTTATCAATGAGAGATACAAGACGCGCAGCTTGCTGGCGTTTAAAAGCACCGCTTTTACATTTAGTTGGATGCATTAGTAAACAAGTAACTTAATCACCACCGAGGAGTGAAGGAGAAAACAAGGAGCAGTGACTAACATTACTCGTGTTTTCTTTGTGTAACGCACAGCGCCTCGATGGTGAAATATCATATAGCTTAAAAAAGTGGACTTTGTCTGCTCATTTACTCCTCTTTTTCTTCTCTTTGTGCATTCATATTTTAAGGGCTGTTATTCACAAAGAGGTTTAGAGGCGCTGCGCTTTTAGAGGACAGCTTGGAAGTTAAAATAATAAAGAACTAAAAGTAAAAGCGAGGTATAAAACCTCGCTTACTATATTCAAAAGCCCTATTTGATCGGTGCTATTTAAGCCGCGATTAAATAGGACTCTTGTCCTGAATGCTTGTTGTTGCGTTTAAATGAACCTTTGCCTTTTTTAGCTTTAACCACTTGTGGTTTAAATAATCTAGAGGTGACCATTGCCGCTAGTGCATTGTGGTTTATAACGCCTCGGCCGGTGTCTACCGCGCTGGTATTTGCGGTTTTTGTTTTAGATTTTTTAGTCATATATTTCCTATAAACTAATGGTTATTTTAAGTTAAATAATAAAGAGGCTTTTATATTGGCCTATTTTAAGAGATGGAGATTGTAGGCTTAATTTTCAACCGCGCAAGTATTTTTAACATCCATTTGGTAGTTTTTTAATAATAAAAAAGCATAAAAAAGCGCAGTTAATAACTGCGCTTAATATTACTTTAGTTTGCTTGATAAATTAAAAACTAAAGCTTACTTTTGCGTAGTACGTTCTGCCGTCAAAGCCGTATGGCAATGCGCGTACTGGATATTTAAATGCGCCGTTGGTGATAAAATTAAGTACTTCGTCATCACCTAATTCATCTGGTGTTTCGTCAAATACATTATCGGCACCCACCGAAAGCGCAAACATGTCGTTAATTTGGTAGCTAACATTTAAATCAACTAACACAGCAGATTCAACCGTACTTGTTGGTTTAAATGACCCCGTAGGCGAAAGCTCACCAGGTAATGAAATATGGTCGTTACCAAAGTATTTTACGTCTGTTTCGCCAAAGTAGTTAAAGCGAATGGTTGATGTGTAGGCATCGCGTTCGTAGTCAAACGTAAGCGTTGCACGTTCGCTCGGTTGTCCGTCGGTAAAAAAGCTGCGTTGTAAATCATCAAAAGCAACCGCTTCAGGAATACCGTCTTCTGCGTTTACGCTGTCAATTTTAGTATCGTTTAGGTTACCTGCAAAGGTTACTCCTAAATTACCGCCTTCAACTTCAGTGCGGTACGATGCAATAATATCAACACCTTGCGTAGTAGAATCAACCGAGTTTGAGAAGTAGTTAGCTTGCACTGCACCAGTTGCTTGTAGCGCTGCAACCGCTTCTGAGCTAAACGATACATCGTCAGCCGAAAGTAAGCTGCCAAGTGTAATACGGTCTTCAATTTCTACACGGTAAAAATCAACCGTTAACGAAAGCTCGCTTGTTACATCGTAAACAAAACCAGCACTGTAGTTTGTTGATGTTTCAAGCTCTAAGCTATCTACGCCTAACGCACTTGGGAAAGCGGTCCCTGTGTTTGCCGTGAACGACTGCGTTAATGTGCCGTCTGAGCCTAAGTTAGTTGTAAAGGCTGTATAACCACTTTGTTGAAGTGATGGCGCTCTAAAACCAGTAGACAGTGCACCACGTACTGCAAAGTCATCTGAAAATTCATAACGTGTTGCTAATTTACCAATTAAATCATCCCCAGCATCTGAGAAATCTTCATAGCGTAGTGCACCACTTACGTTCCATGCGTCGGTGATCATAGTTTCTACGTCTACATAAACTGCGTAGCTGTTACGGTCGCTATCGTTAGCCGCTTCAGGGCGAAGGCCGTTATAAGCTTGAAAACCACACTGTGCAAATTGATCCGGATCGTTTACTGATGGGTACGAGGTATCCATATTTGCTAACCCACACGCGTATGATGCTTCATCGCCAGGCACTATTTCGTAGTTTTCTTTACGGTATTCGGCGCCTACTGTTACATATAAAGGCTCACTACGGCCAATATCTACAATACCGTTTACATCAAGGTTAACCGTTGTTTGATCGAATCTAAAACCACCTGAGTAACCGCCAGTAGGCCCTGAGTTTGCTGCAATGTCGGCATCGCTTGCATCTGGGTTATTAAATAAATACTCAGCCGCGTAAGAAGCATTTAATGTATTGCGTGATGTAAAATCGTATTGGTTTTCACCATAAACAGCCGATACATCGTAAGTCCAATCTGTGTTTATATCGCCTTTAAAACCAAGCGCTACTGAAATATCTTGTGCTTCGTTATATATGCGCGGTAAAAAACCATCACTATATACTTGGGTTACGTTTTTAGAGGCTTCGTTAAAATTACGGTAAAAACCATTACCCAGCGCCGTGCGCTCAGAGTAGCCACCAAACGAGTAAAGCTCGCCGTCGCCCATTGGTAATGCCATGTTGTAAAATAACGACGTAAATTCACTTTCTGAGTTACCTTGGCCCCAGCGTACATCTTCACTTAGCGTACCTGGTTCAACATTAAGCGAACCCCCCGTATCGCGCTCTGCACGGTTAGTGCCGTCGGCATCACGGTACTCAAGCGATAGGTTAATAAAGCCGCCTTCGTTACCTAATTCAAAACCACGGTTTAAACCTGCTGAAATAGTGTCGCCGTCACCTTCACTTGTGCCGCCGTATTGTACAAAACCCGTTGTAATACCGGTTGAGTTATTAAGAGATAAGTTAATAACACCTGCAATAGCATCAGAGCCATACTGCGCTGCAGCGCCGTCGCGTAATACTTCAACGCCTTTAAGTGCTGTTAGCGGAATGGCATTCATATCAGTACCCGCAGCGCCTGCGCCTACTGTACCGTTAAGGCCAAAAATTGATTGGTTATGACGACGTTTACCATTTACTAATACAAGGGTTTGATCTGGTTGTAAGCCACGAAGTGTTGCAGGTCTAAATAAATCAGAACCGTCTGATACTTGTGTACGCGAAAAGTTAAATGAAGGCGCTGTCGCTTGAAGGCTTTGGCCTAATTCGGTAAAACCACCTTTAGTTAAATCATCCGCGTCAATTAAATCAATAGGAGAAGAAGACTCTGTAGAGGTACGGTTAGATACACGCGATCCTAATACAGATATTTGCTCTATGTTTTTAGCAGCTTGCACTGGTGCTTCTTCAGCGTTAACAATGCTTGGTGCGCTAAACGCGAAAGCAACGGCTACAGCAAGTGTGTTTAAACGGTATGTTGACATAGTGACGACCCTGTTTTTTGTATTCTTAATAATATGTGTGTGGTTATGATGCTCACAACCTGTTGCAAACATCCTAGCAACATATGCAAACAAAAAGAAATGAAAAAAACTAAATATTTGGTCTAAGTATGCAAATAAACTTCAAGATAAGAAAAAACCACATCAAATTGGTTAAAATACGTGCTAAGAAGGGATTAAACATCAAAAAACAGAATGTTTAACACTTTATTTACAATGTGGTTTTGTTCGTTATTTTACACTTTTAAAGGTAATAGGCAGCGAATGGTCGTACCTGTGCCTAATATACTGTTAACTTCTACTTTTCCACCGTGATCGCTCACCATAGCGTATACAAGTGTCATACCCATACCGGTGCCTTTTCCGACTTCTTTTGTTGTGTAAAAAGGGTCAAACATATGCGCTATTGTGTCTTCATTCATGCCACAACCGTTATCTTTTATTTCAATACAAATATTTGTGTTGAGTTCAAAAATATTGACTTCAATAATGCAGCCTTTTTCTAAGTCTAACTCGCAAGCTTGCCAAGCATTCATTAAAAGATTTACAAAAATCTGATTAATTGACGATAAATTGCACCAAATGAGTGGTAGGGGTTCAAACCGCGTTTTTATTTCGCATAATTTAAGTTTGCTACTTAATAATCTTAAAGCATTATTAGCACCCGTTGTTACGTCGGCTAATTGTTTATCTTGAGAAGAGGTGGGGTGGGCAAAGTTTAATAAGTCATGCACTATTTGTTTTATTCGTTTAAGTCCTTCAACGCTGTCGTTAATTTGCCCCTGCAAATTGTTATAAATCCACGCGTACGGATACTGTAAATTGAGTATGTCGATTTCGTGTTTAAAACGGCTCTCTTTAATTTCGTTATTTAAATATTGTTCGTTAAGTTTCAGCAGCGCTACCAGTAAAGGGCTTGCGTTTTGTAGGCTCTCTACGTTACTCATTGCATAGGCAAGTGGGGTATTTATTTCGTGGGCAACGCCTGCGCTCAGTGTACCTAAGGTTGCCATTTTTTCTGTTTGCACAAACAGCATTTGTTGGTGTTCTAAGTCGGCTACTTTTTTTTGTAGTTCATTATTTATGGCAACTAAAACGCTACTTTTATCTTTGAGTAATTGCTCTGCAGCTAAGCGCAGCTTTTGTTCGTTTAAAAAAGCACGTTCAAAATTACCATCTGATCCATTCATTCCTTTCATCCATATAGATAACTTTATACTTAACGTTTAGTCGTCTGTATGCAAATTTGCAACTTTAGTGCAGCCAAGTCCTAATTTTATGCATGAGTAATTATCCACTTATTGCTAATAACTCCATTATATAAATACCACTTAATATAAAAGGTAGTCACAAACACACCATAGAATATTTTTTTAAGCTATTATTTAACCAGAAGTAATTTAAAGGCGACTCAATGACTCAAGTAACACCAAGCACACCAATAAATCAGGTTGATGTACTTTGCATTGATGATGATGAAATAGTACTACGTACGTTAACACGACTACTTGAAGTAAATGGCTTAACGGTTATTGTTTGCGATAATCCGCAAAACGCATTAACACTTTTTAAAAATCATGAGTTTGGTTTAATTATTAGCGATATGCGTATGCCGGTAATGAACGGTGCCGAGTTTTTAGAAAAAGCGCGTGCGCTGGCACCCGACACCCAACGCATTTTATTAACCGGTTACGCCGACATACAAACCACCTTAGCGGCTGTTAATCAGGGCCAAATAAATGGTTATATTCAAAAGCCTTGGCAAAACGATTTATTACTTCGTAGCATTAGAGATAGCCTAGAAAAATTTGCACTAAAAAAACAAAATCAAAAATTAGAGGCACAAGTTAAAGCGCAAAACCAAGAGTTGCTAGAGCTTAATAATTCGCTTGAACAACGGGTAGAAAAACGCACCTTACAAATCAAACAGGTTTTAAAAAAGCTTGAAGACGCCAACGAGCGCGAAAAACAAGAGCATAAATCGACCGTAGAGCTGCTATATAATTTTGTTAACGCAAACCCTTACCTAGATGGCAACAAAGCACAAAATATTGCTAATACCTGCACACAAATAGCACTTTACTTAAACTTGTCGCAAAAAAGCATTGATCTTGCCCCTATGGCTGGTTACTTGGCGCAAATAGGCTTGCTTGCTATGGATCCTGATCTTTATAAAAAACCAGTTAACCGCTTAAACGAGCAACAACGCAAAACCTTTTATACTCACCCAAGTACTGCACAATTAATGTTAATGCCAGCAATACATTTACATGACTTGTCGGATGCTATTTATTATCAGTTTGAGCGCTTTAACGGAAACGGAATGCCCAAAGGCCTTGCCGGAAACGACATACCAATAGGCGCTATGGTGCTAGGTTTAGCGCGCGACTATTGGGATGCGTTTGAGCAGAGCAATGCAAGTGATGAAAAGCAGCGCCACGATGACGCACTCGAAAGTGTAAAACTTTATAGTGGATCGTTTTATCATCCTAAAATTGTACGTGCACTTGAAGCAAGCCATGCAAAACTACACGAACAAAAAAGTTCAGCAGGATCAGTGCTAATTTGTAACGCCCATGAACTCAAAGATCAAATGGTACTAGGCCATGCTCTACACAGCCATACGGGCATAATGTTGCTGCCCAAAGGTCATGTATTTGGCAGTAAATCGATAGAAAAACTCCAACAGCTAGAATCGAAAAAACCAACTCCGTTCAGAATAATGGTGAAAACTGCTAAATGATTGATCTAAACCGCAGTTTTTTTCGTTACAATGTGCATAAAATAGATTATTGAATTTGCTTGAAGGAGCACTCTGTGTCGCGATTTTCTGCGGTTACTGACAACCCCCATGATGGGCGTTTTAACCAAAAAACGGGAATACTGCTAACTAACCTAGGCAGCCCTGATGCACCAACAGCGGCTGCGCTTCGTACATATTTACGCGAATTTTTATCAGATCCACGCATTGTAGAAATACCACGCTTAGTATGGATGATAATTTTACATGGCATTATTTTACGCGTACGCCCTAAACGTTCGGCTAAATTATACGAGAGTATATGGACCGAAAACGGCTCACCACTGACCCACATTACTCGCCAGCAAAGTGTAAAGTTAAATACCTTATTAAAAGAGCAAGGTTATACCAATACTGAAGTCGTAATGGCAATGCGTTATGGCAACCCTTCAATAGAGGCAGGCCTTGAAGAGCTTCGTGATAAAGGCTTAACGCGTATAATTATTTTACCAATGTACCCGCAATATTCTAGCCCAACTACGGGTTCTACGTTTGATGCTGTATCGAGCGTACTGCGTAAATGGCGCTGGGTGCCAGAGCTGCATTTTATTAATGGCTATCATAAAAACACCCGTTATATTGAGTCGCTTGCTAATAGTATTAGTGAGGATTTAGAAGCGAATGGTATGCCACAAAAAATTGTTTTTTCGTATCACGGTATGCCTAAATTGTTTTTAGATCGCGGCGATCCGTACCATTGCCTATGTTTACAAACCACGCGTTTAGTTGTCGAAAAACTAGGCCTTGATAAAGACAAAGTAATTAGTACTTTTCAAAGTCGATTTGGTAAAGCAGAGTGGTTAAAGCCTTATACCGACGCAACTCTTGCAGCCTTACCTGATGAAGGTATTACCGATGTAGCTATTATAAGTCCTGCTTTTAGCGCCGACTGCCTAGAAACACTTGAAGAGCTAGAAGGTGAAAACCGTGAAATATTCGAAAACGCAGGCGGCGAAAAATACCGTTACATAGCGGCACTAAACGACAGAGACGACCATATAGAAGCTGTGTTTGATGTTATAAAACCTATGTTGTAACCCAAGCTTACTAAAGCTAAATATATTACGCATTAAGCGGTGTTAAAATTAACACCGCTTTTTTGTTTTTAATGCTTTTAAAATATTTAGTTAATTAATTCACAAAGAGGTTAAGAGGCGCAGCGCTTTTAGAGTGGGTGATAAAACATAAAAATACTGGTTTTGGCTTTTCTCATTTACTTCTCTTTTACTTCTCATTGTGCAAATAAAAGCTTTTAAAGGGCTAATTATTCACAAAGAGGTTAAGAGGCGCTGCGCTTTTAGAGTAGTGATAAAACATAAAAACACTGGTTTTGGCTTTTCTCATTTAC
>NZ_WTKX01000053.1:0-7330 GCF_011378755.1 Pseudoalteromonas sp. Z1A2
AATGAAAGGTAACCCAGCTCCACAAGCCATTAACTGCGAGGGTTGTGGCGATTTATGTTACTTTAGAGGGGAAAATCCCTAGAACCCCACAAGGCTTAAAATTGTAGAGAGCATGACTAGAAATAGTCGGTTTTTTTACGTCTGCAGAAAATGAAATGTGCGAATTAACACACTCATAGCAACACCATCACGTAGGTCGGGCGAGCACAGCGACTCCCAACGTTAAAATCACATTATAGTGTTCTTATTTCACGAGCTGGATTACCCGCTACTACGGTATTAGCCATTACATTTTTAGTAACCACAGCACCCGCACCCACAATACTATTTTCGCCTATATTAACTCCAGCAAGAATAATAGCGCCTGCGCCAATCCATACGTTATTGCCTAACGCGATAGGTGCTGCAAAGTTTTCCTTATTAAGCCTTTCTGCTGGATTAGTAGCATGTGACACAGCTAAAAGCTGAACGTTCGGGCCTATTAAGCAGTCATCACCTATGGTGATTGAGTAATTGGCTAATGGCGAATCGAGAAGTGTGCAATTAACATTCATAAAAGTACGATCACCAATAACTATTTGATTGCCATAATCGCAATGAAAACCTGATTCTATAATTACCTCTTCACCGCATTGTGCGAACAGCTCTTTAATACGCTTTAAATTACCTTTGCTCGGGCTTTTATTGAATAATCGGCATATCTCGCCTGTTTGTTTTCTTTGCATTAAATATGGCTTAGTCACGCTATTAAATAATTTCATTGAGTTTGTTATTCATTTATATGCATACATTATTAAGTATTATCTCATGCTTATATATTTTACTGAAAAGTTGTTATTACCTTTTTGTATGGGCTAAAAAGGTTTTAAACAAATTTTGACTTTTATTATATTCCTTTTTAAAAAAGCTTTAATAATGTAAAATTCATGTTACAAGGAGTAAGTAATGAAATTAAATAAACTAACTAAATTATTCTGTTTAACAATTATTTTAGCCGGTTGTGGGGGAGGGGGTAATGATGCCAGCCAACCTGCTAATAATGATTCTGGTTCTTCTGGAAAAACTAAATTTGTTAAGCCTGATTATCAAAATACGCCTACCTATGACGGTGAATTATCTTTATTCGAAATAACAGCAAGTAATGTAACTCAACTAACAACTCAGTACTCATATCTAATAGATAGCCTAAATTCCATAGTATTTGGAGAGGATTATCAAAATCTATTTCTCCACGACCCAGTGCTAGATAACCAATCTGATAATTTCGGTTGTGTTACTGGCTCTGCTGACATGAAAGAGGAAGAGGCTAATCAGCACTATATAATTACTTATAACAATTGCTCTGCTGCTGGGTGGGTTTTTAATGGGCAATCTGATATTTATATCGAAAACTCTAACGCTGAATTTGTTTTAGAATATGGGGTAGTACCTAGTTTAACAATTAGTAACGAAGTGCTTGGGGTTACCTATTTAACAGAAGGTTTTGCTATTGCTAATAGTCAGGGAGTTAATAGTGACAGTAGCGCTACTGTGAATATTCAATTTAAAGGTGCTGATGAAAATTCCCTTGATATTTTATTCTCTAATGTAAGGCTTGATGCTGTTTTAGATGCAACCAATGTTGGGTATGGTATTGGTTTTAATGGCGAAGTTTATTTTAGTGATTTAGGAAAACTAACAATAAAAACTGATGAGTTTTATCCAACCAATGATATATCTCTGCCTTCAATAATAGGAGCAAAGTACACCCTAATATCACAAAATACTGCTAGTGTAGCTCTCAAAGCTAATGGCATTTCGACCATACATCTATCTAATGAATTTTTGCCACTAGAGTTTTATTTAACTGACTTAGATAATGTTTATAACAATACTGCCAACTCTATTCCTATAGCAAGTATTTCAGGCTCGAACAAAGCTCTACGACACTCTATCCTTACTCTTGATGCAACGCAGTCCAAGGACCCTGATTTTGAACCATTAGGTTATGAGTGGAAATTAATAACTTTTCCGCAGAATGCTAGTTGGCAACTTGGCACCGGTAGCAAAATTGACTTTATTGGAGACCTGCCTGGCCTTTATCGTATTTCGTTAACAGTTGTAGACCCAAGTGGTGCAGAAAATACTGTGGAGCATGAGTTTAAATTAGAAAAACTGCCAGCAATTGTTTCTGACATTACTGCATATGATGAAATAGAATTAGGTGAACACTATACAGCCATTATTAACTTATCTAATGATGAGTTCGATGGTCCTTTTGAATACAAAATTGCTTATGGGCCAAGTAATATCTCGATTTCAGAACAAGGAGAGATTAATTGGTTAAGCAACGCGCCTGACTTTGGTAGTAATTTAAACGTAAATTTTGCTGTTGATATCTCAAACTCTGACAATCAAATAAGAATTAAGCACCAAATCAACCTTCAATCACTCGGTGGCGTAGATAATCGCTCAGTTGGTTATGTGAACAACTCAACATCCAGTGTAGCTTCAATTAAGCTTTCGAACCAAAAAAGGGGTGTATTACGCGGTAATGATAATTATATCTTAAGTCTCAGTGAGACAGGGTTGCTAGAATACAATAAATGGATACCTCCCTTACCTTCAAATGTTGAGCATGTAGGTGCATTTCTTAATCAGTCAGGGACGCAACTAAATTGGCTAAGTATTACTTACAACCAAGAGGCAGCTAAGCATCAAATATTTTTAACTAATGAGGGCTCAAGTAGTTTGCTGATAGATGATGTTTCGGCTGAAAATTATAACTCTATGGTATTTGATTACAACGGCGATGGTATTGAAGATATTCTTCTTTCGGCGGGGCATTCGTATGATAGCTATCTTATTAATGGAAATGATCTTTCTATCACTACGCTTATTGTTGCGCCGGACCTTTCACTTAATTATTCAAATCGCTTGATTCAAGTTTGTGATTTGAATAACGACGGCTTTAAAGAGTTAATTGATAGGGAAAGTATATTTGATGTCAAACAGAACAAATACCTGATAGGACCCTATTCTGAATATAAATTTAAGGCATTTACCAGTGGTGATAATTGTCGTGTAACTAGATATAAGGCCTCCGAACATTATAGTGAACTAATATGGTGGGAAGGTGGTGAACTGCAGGTGGGTAGTGAAAAGTTTGAGACTAATTTCAATGATGGTATTTCGATTAGCCTTGAAGTAGATAGTCCTTATAGTCATGTTTATTTTTCTAATTCAAAAGAGCTTTATTACTTTGATCAGCAGTGGCAATTGTTCTCTGTATCTATTGCTGAAAACCCCATTGGGAGAGTAATAGGTGCTGTTGATTTTGATAATGATGGAATACAGTCATTATTAGTAAGCAAAACAGATAGTTTAGAAGGAAGTTATTTATACGAAGAATATGCGATGCAAAGCTTTAGCTATGAGAATGGGCTATGGCAGCTTGAGTATTCATCAGTGGCTCAAGGTCAACTTCCTAATCTTCATATTGTTGGTGCTGTTGATGATACGGTTAGCATTTCAGATTTTGGCCGTTCGGCTAAGGTAACGCACAATAATGCACCTGTTACTTTCACTGGAGAGATGCTGTTAACGCAAGATAATGAAAATCAAATTGAGTATTCATTAACTCAAATTAACAACGAGACATTTATTGTTAAACGCAATACAGGTTCAACCAGTGTAATTTGGCAAACTAGCGTTGCAGAAGTGACTTTTTCTAATTCGTATGATTTTGCTTTTACAGAGTCCGAAACACACTTGAGCTTTAAAAGTGATATTAGATATTACACAATCGCTAAACAAACAGGAGAAGTCGTATCAAGAGCCTACTTTCCTTACTTGCCGTCTGAGGAGTTGTCAAAAATAATAATAGGTTATTACGATTTAGGTATAGCTTTTTACGAAAATCCAAGCTTATCACCCATTTCAATTGACAGTAGCAATTGGCCTGTACCTTTAGATTTCTTACAAGAAACAACAAGCCATGTCGCGCATGTACATGCTATTCAGCTAGATTCAGATCCTCAACTAGAGCTAATAATTGATTATCGTACTTTTGGTACTTTCGATGAAGAAGGTGGTTTAATAGTATTAGATACGAAAACGAAAGCATTAGAAATTTTGGACGAACAACAAATTAAGGGCTTTACAATTTACCACAAAGAGAAAATCCTCGATGAAACTATAGGTGGCGTTTATGGCCGAAACTATCTGGCGCATTACTCTATAGAAAAAACAATTAGCCTAGTGGATAAGTTATCAAATCAAGTTATTTGGGAGAGTCCACAAATCTCGAATAATTACCACGATGTATTAATTCAAAAAGATGAGCGTGATTCTTGGAGTTTATATATTTTAGGTAGTGAGTTTTTAATATATCCTTATTTGAACTAAAAAATAATAGCGTGCTCAGTAATCTAGTTTCTAGCTCACTGAGCAAGTTAGAATGTTTCACCACATCTACATGCTGTTAAATTAAAAAGCGCACATTGCGCTTTTTTTACTCATTCACTTGCCATTTAGGTTGTTTCGTTTAAAATCGCATAACTTTCGAAATGAAACTTAATTCACGAGCTTTATGACTAAACGAAACACACAGCAGCGTCGTCACAATATACTGGTTCAAGTTAATGAATTAGGTGAAGTAGCCGTTGAAAAGTTAGCACAGCAGTTTCAAACATCTGAAGTAACCATTCGAAAAGATTTAACCGCGCTTGAAAAAAGTGGCTTATTGCTGCGCCGTTACGGCGGTGCTATTGCTCTGCCTAAAGAAATTGTTAGCGATGAAATAGATTCAAAGCGCAAAGTCGCAATAGCTAAGGCTGCAGCAAAACTTATAAAAGATCATAACCGCATTATTATTGATAGCGGGCGTACTACTGCTGCGATGATCCCCGAGCTTGCTGATAAGCGTGGGCTAGTTGTAATGACAAACGCAATTAAAGTAGCGAGTCGTTTATTAGCACTTGAGAACGAGCCAACACTTTTGATGACCGGTGGGACGTGGGATCCGCATTCTGAGTCGTTTCAGGGGCAAGTTGCCGAAAACGTATTATGCTCTTACGACTTTGATCAGCTCTTTATTGGTGCGGATGGTATAGATGTAAAACGTGGCACAACAACCTTTAATGAGTTAGTTGGTTTGAGCCAAGTAATGGCAAAAGCGGCTCGTGAAGTAATTGTAATGGTTGAATCAGATAAGATTGGCCGAAAAATACCAAATTTAGAATTACCGTGGAAAATAGTAACCACATTAATAACCGACAATGGCTTAGCAGATGAAAAGCGCAAAGCAATTGAGGCGTGTGGTGTAAAACTAATTTGCGCTGAATTTATTGAGTAGCCACAAAGTGGTAAATATACAAGATTATTGGAGAGATTATGTGTGGAATAGTTGGGGCAGTTGCAGAACGTCCAGTAAATAGAATACTGATTGAAGGGCTGAAGCGACTTGAATACCGTGGCTACGACTCTGCCGGTGTAGCACTACTAGAAGGCTCTACGCTAAATACTGTAAAAGCAGTAGGTAAAGTAGTTAACGTAGAAGCAGCTCTAGAAAAAGCAGGTGTTAGCGGTCATACAGGTATTGCACATACGCGCTGGGCAACACATGGTAGCGTTACAGAAGCAAATGCACACCCACATGTATCAAACAACCAGTTAGCACTTGTGCACAACGGTATTATTGAAAACCACGCAAGCTTACGCGCATCGCTTAAAGAAGAAGGCTACGAGTTTCTATCTGAAACCGATACCGAAGTAATGGTGCACTTAATTCATAAGCTTCGTAAGCAGCAAACTAGTTTACTTACAGCAGTACAAGCTGCTGTTAAACAGTTTGAAGGCGCTTTTGGTACAGTTGTATTTGATAAAGCGAACGACAACGAAATCATTGTAGCGCGCTCAGGTAGCCCTCTTGTTATTGGTTTAGGCCTTGGCGAAAACTTTATAGCTTCTGATCAGTTAGCACTATTACCTGTTACTCGTAGCTTCATCTTTTTAGAAGAAGGCGATGTAGCGCGTATTACACGTGACACAGTAGAAATTTTTGATGAAAATGGCGACGCTGTAGAGCGTGAAGTGATTGAGTCAAACATTACACAAGATGCATCAGGCAAAGGCGACTACCGCCACTACATGCTAAAAGAAATCTACGAGCAACCACTTGCGGTACGTAATACCCTTGAAGGGCGTTTAAACGACGACCGCGTAGCAATTGATGCCTTTGGCGAAAGCGCTCAGCAAATATTTAAAGACGTAAAACACGTGCAAATTATTGCCTGTGGTACGTCTTACCATTCAGGTATGGTTGCACGTTATTGGCTTGAGCAATTTGCAGGCGTTAGCTGTAATGTAGAAATAGCTTCTGAATTTAGATACCGTCAGTCGTTTGTTCATGAAAATAGCTTACTTGTTACTATTTCTCAATCGGGTGAAACTGCCGATACGCTAGCTGCATTACGCCTAGCTAAAGAGCAAGGTTACATGGCCTCAATGACCATTTGTAACGTACCTGGTTCATCGCTTGTACGCGAATCAGACCTAGCCTTTATGACTAAAGCTGGCGCTGAAATAGGCGTGGCTTCTACTAAAGCATTTACAACGCAATTAGTTGGTTTGTTAATGCTTACTGCGTCTATAGCTCAAGAAAAACAGCTTGATCAAAGTGCTATTGTTAATGCTATAAAAGTACTACCTGCTAAGCTTGAAGAAACATTACTGCTTGCAGATGGCATTGCAGACCTTGCAGAAGAATTTGCCGACAAGCATCACTCACTGTTTTTAGGTCGTGGCTCACAATATCCAATCGCAATGGAAGGTGCGCTTAAGCTTAAAGAGATTTCGTACATTCACGCAGAAGCCTACGCAGCGGGCGAGCTAAAACATGGGCCACTTGCGCTTATAGATGCCGACATGCCAATTATTGTTGTAGCACCAAACAATGAGCTATTAGAAAAGCTTAAATCAAACGTAGAAGAAGTACGTGCACGTGGCGGCATTATTTACGTATTCGCAGATAAAGATTCACACTTTGAGTCAGACGACACAATGCGTGTTATCAACGTAAACCACACTGACGACATTATTGCGCCAATTGTTTACACACTGCCATTACAGTTACTGTCGTACTACGTAGCAGTAATTAAAGGTACCGACGTTGACCAACCACGTAATTTAGCTAAATCAGTTACTGTTGAGTAAAATCAATAGGTTGGTAATTACCTGTTAAAGATAAAAAGGCGCTTAATGCTGTCTCTTATACACAAATCCCTGCTAAGAAATTAGCGGGGATTTTTTTGAACTAAATCTCAATGTCATGATCAGATCTTCAAATCTT
>NZ_WTKX01000054.1:0-7115 GCF_011378755.1 Pseudoalteromonas sp. Z1A2
GCTGCTCAAATGGACGGCGCGATCTTAGTAGTTGCTGCGACAGATGGCCCTATGCCACAAACGCGTGAGCACATCCTTCTTTCTCGTCAGGTTGGCGTTCCTTACATCATCGTATTCATGAACAAATGTGACATGGTTGATGATGAAGAGCTACTTGAACTAGTAGAAATGGAAGTTCGTGAACTTCTTTCTGAATACGATTTCCCAGGTGATGACTTACCTCTAATCGCTGGTTCTGCGCTTAAAGCGTTAGAAGGCGAGAAAGAGTGGGAAGATAAGATTGTTGAGCTTGCAAACGCACTTGACTCTTACATCCCAGAGCCAGAGCGTGACATCGATAAGCCATTCATCATGCCTATCGAAGACGTTTTCTCAATCCAGGGTCGTGGTACTGTTGTAACTGGTCGTGTTGAAGCTGGTATCATCCGCATCAATGACGAAGTAGAAATTGTTGGTATCAATGATACAACTCGTTCTACTTGTACTGGTGTTGAAATGTTCCGTAAGCTTCTTGACGAAGGTCGTGCTGGTGAGAACATTGGTGCACTTCTACGTGGTACTAAGCGTGAAGACGTTGAACGTGGTCAAGTACTAGCTAAGCCTGGTTCAATCAACCCACATACTACATTCACTTCAGAAGTATACGTACTTTCTAAAGATGAAGGTGGTCGTCATACTCCATTCTTCAAAGGTTACCGTCCACAGTTCTACTTCCGTACAACTGACGTAACTGGTGACGTACAGTTACCAGAAGGCGTAGAAATGGTAATGCCTGGTGATAACATCAAGATGACAGTAACTCTAATCGCACCAATCGCGATGGATGAAGGTCTTCGTTTTGCTATCCGTGAAGGTGGTCGTACTGTAGGTGCTGGTGTTGTAGCAACTATCGTAGCGTAATTATTAGCCTAGCTAATTATTACCAAAAAGCCCGAGCTTAGTCTCGGGCTTTTTAATGTCTAAAATAAAGTACGATTTAATACCAATACGCTTAATTAAGTGATCTATTTTGAAGATGGAAAAACGTGTGGATAGCTAGGCAAAAAATTCGCTATTTAGTTGTTCTAATTGAGAATTTTTTAACATAGGTAGCGACACGTTTAGTCCCGCAAAATGATTAAGTATTATTACGGATTGGTATAAGATGCCGCTTTAACCTTAGGTGAAGATACTTGGTAACAATACTCAAAGTATTATTAGTGGTATTACTAAAAACCCGAGCTAAACTCGGGTTTTGATAAGTTATGAATGTGTCATACTTAGCTGAAAACTATTCAACATTTTGAATTTGAATTTAGAGTAATTATTTAAATCTCAATTTTATCATTGGCTTATTGTAATTTTAGTGTGTTTATATTGCAGTTGGTAACCGCTATGGTAACCGCTATGGTAACCACTTGGAATAGGTTTCTGATAAATAGAGATTATTTTACTAAAGAGGAAATAAGCTTAAACTAGTAGCTAATAACACACATAAAAATTGATAAACTGTTTAGTTTTTGTATTATACACACAATCATAATCAGATAATCAAGGAAGAGTGTTTTATGAAACTGCTACACGCATACCCTCATCCCGAGAGACCTCAAAATCCTTCACCATTAGAAATGGCTATTTATAACTATGAGTTAAAAGCTAAAGAGTTCCATAACAAGCGAATAGCTCAAAAAGGGCAGGCGAGTGAAGATCTTAAAAATAAGATGGCTCGTGATTTTAATCATTTGCAAAAAGAGAAAGAGAGAATTACTGCTCATGCTCGCTTACAAACTGATTTAAAAGAATACCGAGAGCTAAGTGCAAGCTCTACAGTCACGCAATTAAAACAAGAAAAGCACCATCCAACTCAAAAGCTTGCTCGTCACTTGGCTGCAATAGGGGAGCTAAACCAACTAAGCTGCACGAGGCTCACCATATTATTTGTGGCACAGGGCAATACCAGTCAGCGAATATGTTACAAACAAGGCTTAATCTTCATCTGCATGGAGTTGGTATTAACGATCCAATCAACGGTGTATGGTTAATTAACTTTGAAAAAAATAAAGAGCAAAATTGGGATAGCCCAGCTTCGCCACCTCATCGAAAGCTACACAGATATAACTATGAGACATGGATTAGTACTAACTTTGGTAATGCGGCTACGCCTAAAGTTTTATTTTTGAATAGATTGAGAACCGTTAAAGTTAAAATAAAAACGGGTACTGTACCTGCAGGTTTACTTGAACCAAAAAATGAAAATTGGAAGGCTTTATAGTGACTGTATATCAAATTAAAAACGAAGCTTACACATACGACGTAATCGACTTTGATATTGTTGAGCTCTCAGAAACAATTTCGAAAAATAACGACCTTGATACAGATACTGTACTAAGGATGTTTATGTCATCCTCACTAAATAATATCGAATTTAGCCCTCTATGGCCTCAAGGGTTAAATTTTGACTATTTTGGTAAAGCTAAAAAGCAAGATTATGACATATCGCGGCTAGGTCATTTTTTAATAATGAAGATGCCAGTATATGAGTTGTTAAAAGAGCGCTTAGCAAATTTTGGAGAGTTTTTACCCGTTAAAGCTGAAGGCAACAACATGATATTGTTTAACTTGCTTACCTTCGGGCAAGAGCAAAAAGATATGTGTTTAACCAAATACGAAGATGGCTTCGAAGACGGTTTAGAGTTACTTACCTTTGAGCAAGACGATATACAAAATAAACTGCTATTTAAATCTAAGCTGGAAGGTGCTCAAAAAGTTTATTGTACTGATGAGTTTAAAAATATTATCCAAAGTAACAACCTTAAAGGTTTAGTATTTGACGAAGACTTATTAGACCCGTTTGTTTAATATCGCTCAACACAAAGGCGAATATATTAAGTAGCCAAAGAATCATTAATTGTGAATACAATACTTTCAGACTCTTTATAAAATAACACCCCTCCCGCTACCCGTAAGCTCAGCGCCCTGCGAGGGGGTAATTGTTTATAATGCATAGTAAAGCTGCGTACATAACCTTTGCCCCATAATTTTAATTTGTATATTATCTCAACTAATAAGAACAATGGATTAGCTTTATAGTAACTAACTAATACGGCTTGGCAGGGAATAGTATGTCGTTACCAGATTACCAATCATTCATGACCCTATTACTGCAATGCTTAGCTAACGGTGAAACAGTAAAGCTCAAAGAGATTGAAGCACACGTTTATCAAAGCATAGGCTTATTTGTAGAGCAGCTTAAACTGCGCATTCCTAGCGGCAAGTAAACTTATGCCTACCACCGCTTAAGTTGGGCTAAAACTTACCTTGTTAAAGCAGGTTTATTTGGAAGCTGTGGTGTGCCACTCATTAGCCATCCTCCGAGAATATATCTTCAATGGTATCCCAGTCTGGTAGAGAGTGTTGTTTTGAGGTAACTTCAAATTGTAAATCAACTGCATCAAGCAGTCGCTCAAATATATCGAATGAACCCATAAAGCGACCGTTCTCAATCTCGGAAATCGTCGTTTTATTAATTCCCGCGATCTCTGATAGCTTTTGTTGCTTGTAGCCTAAAGCTTTCCTGCTAGTACTTATTTGTTTGCCAATATCTGCTCTACTCGACATATATTCACTTATTTGATGTTAGCTATATAGCTAATAAAAATTATCAATATTTCGCAGGCATTGCATTATTTATATAAGACGGTTTAGCTTAAAAAACCAAACCGCCAACCGTTGACGGTTACTACCAATTAAACTTAAAGGCTTTGTTAATAGGTAAAAACTGTTTTTTTGCTTCTTTACTTTTATCTTTAAACCAGTCATTAAATAGGTCATTCATTGTTATAATAATGTCTGTCCCTGCCTTACCTCTTTCAGCAAGCGGATCTATACCATTTTTAATTTTTTGTTTTGGTTTCTTTTACATCAATTGAGTTGTATGAAAATGGCTATCAAGGATTTTAAAAGTGGTTACGGTGATATCAAGTAGTTTGGTAACCACTTGGACACGTACAATAGGGGGCTAGTATGAACGGTAGAAAACAAAAAGCCTATAAAAATATAGGCTTATTAATGAGTTATAAACAAGTTGAAACAGGCTAAAACGCTATTCTATGTTTTGGATCTGCTCACGCATTTGTTCAATTAGTACTTTTAGCTCTACGGCTGCAGTAGTGATGTCACTATTGATAGACTTAGACGCTAGCGTGTTAGCTTCACGATTAAATTCTTGCATCATAAAATCTAAGCGGCGGCCACATGCACCTCCTTTTTTAAGGATTTTTTTAGTTTCTTTAACGTGAGACTTTAAGCGATCTAATTCTTCAGCCACATCTTGTTTTTGCGCAAGGTAAATTAGTTCTTGTTCAAGGCGTGACTCGTCAATGTTTGCTGTTAAGTCTTCTAGCTTTTGAGCAAGTTTTTCACGCTGCCATTTAGCAATCTCAGGCATATGCGTTTCTACAATTTCTACTTGCTCTAGAATTGCATCAAGGCGTATTGCTATCATTTCTTCAAGGTTTGCACCTTCATCGCCACGTGCAGATTTAAAATCTTCGATTACTTGATCAAGACCAGCTATTAATGCTGTATTAACGCTATCCATATCAAGCTCTTCTGCTTCCATAACGCCAGGCCAACGTAATATATCAACAGGGTTAATATCGCCATTACTTTGTTGTTGAACCCATTTAGCGCTATTTATTAGTTGTTCAGCAAGTGCTTGGTTAATTGATAGCTCGCCAACGTGGGCAGGATTTGCCACAAACTTTAAAAAGACCTCAACTTTACCGCGTTGTAAGTGTTTGCGTAAACGCTCACGAATAACTGGCTCCATGCCACGAAATTGCTCTGGTGCGCGTATAAATGTTTCAAGGTAACGCTGGTTTACTGAGCGAACTTCCCAAGTGCCAGTACCCCAATCGCCTTTTATTTCGCGACGCGCATAAGCTGTCATACTGTGGATCATGGATATTTTCCTAAATTTATAAATACAATATTATGATGATTATACCGTAACACTGCTTAAGCTCTAGGGAAAATTTAATACACTGAATATTTTGCATACAGCTATTTATTTAAATCAACATGGTATCTATACCCACATACACTTATAATGTCGCAAATTCTGAATTAAGGGGATCGTCAATGCGTCCAAGCGAAAGAACACCTAACCAAATTAGACCTGTTACATTTACACGTAATTATACTTTGCATGCTGAAGGCTCAGTACTTGTTGAGTTTGGTAACACCAAAGTACTTTGTACAGCTACTGTTGAATCGGGCGTTCCTCGTTTCATGAAAGGTCAGGGTAAAGGTTGGATCAATGCTGAATACGGTATGTTACCGCGAGCAACGCATACGCGTAATGCTCGAGAAGCTGCACGTGGTAAGCAGGGCGGTCGTACTATGGAAATTCAGCGCTTAATTGCACGTGCACTTCGTGCTGCTGTTGACTTAAAAGCACTTGGCGAAAACACAATTACCATTGACTGTGACGTTATTCAAGCTGACGGCGGTACACGTACTGCTTCTATAAGTGGTGCATGTGTTGCACTTGTTGATGCACTAACACATATGCGTGCAAAAGGTATGATTAATTCAAACCCACTTAAACATATGATTGCAGCTATTTCAGTTGGTATTTACAAAGGCCAAGCAATTAGCGATTTAGAATACATTGAAGATTCAGCAGCAGAGACTGATATGAACGTAATTTTAACCGAAACAGGTAAAATTATTGAAATTCAAGGTACAGCTGAAGGCGAACCTTTCTCGTTTGATGAGCTAGATGAGTTACTTACTTTAGCTAAACATTCTATTCGCGAAATTATTGACGTACAAAAGCAAGCATTAGCATAAATAGGTAGGCCACAAAATATGAAAGATTATCAAAAAGAGTTTATAGAATTTGCTCTAGAGAAGCAGGTGTTAAAATTTGGTGAGTTTACATTAAAGTCTGGACGCACAAGTCCTTACTTTTTTAATGCTGGTTTGTTTAATACTGGTCGAGACTTAGCGCGTTTAGGTCGCTTTTATGCATCGGCACTCGAAGATTCTGCTATAGAGTACGATGTATTATTTGGTCCTGCGTACAAAGGTATTCCAATAGCGACAACAACAGCGGTTGCCTTAGCGGATCATCATGATAAAGATGTACCTTACTGCTTTAATCGTAAAGAGAAAAAAGCACACGGTGAAGGCGGCACATTAGTAGGCTCAGAACTCAATGGCAAAATTATGCTAGTTGACGATGTAATTACTGCAGGTACGGCGATTCGTGAGTCGATGGAAATCATTGCACAAAATGGTGCTGACCTTAGTGGTGTTTTAATTGCGTTAGATCGCCAAGAAAAGGGTAAAGCTGAATTATCAGCTATTCAAGAAGTTGAGCGTGACTTTAATACCAAAGTGATTTCAATTGTAAAATTAGCTGATCTTATCAGTTACCTTGAAAGCCAAGGCACAATGGATGAGCATTTAGCCTCAGTTAAAGCTTACCGTGATCAATACGGCGTAGCATAAATAAAAAGCCTCGCAGTGCGGGGCTTTATTTTGACCTTCATTCATAGAGTTTATTAATGAAAGATGTATTAAAACCGAATGGCTTAGGCCTCAAGCGTGTTTTCAAAGCAACCTATTGCTCTTACCTTGGCTTTAAAGCAGCATTTAAAGAAGAAGCAGCATTTAGGCAAGAGCTACTATTAAGCCTTATATTATTTCCTATTTCATTTTGGCTTGCTTCATCACTATTACACTGGGCAATACTAATTAGCTCACTGCTTATTATATTAATAGTTGAATTACTAAACTCCGCCATTGAAGCATTAACAGATCGAGTAAGTACAGAGTTACATGTATTGTCAGGTAGGGCCAAAGATATGGGATCTGCAGCCGTAACACTTTCATTAACGATCGTATTGATCATCTGGGGTGTAAGCCTCTATATGAAGATCGTTTAACTCTACTTCTAATATAAAATAGGTTTGAACCCCGTTAGTTGTTAATAATTTGATGGTTATGTTGTATTTTTAACGTGTTTAGCTCAAATTATCAGCGAACAGCACATTATTTCAAGTTTTCTTCAAAAAAGGGTTGATCTGTTTTCGGATCTCCCTATAATGCGACCCCACTGAGACGGG
>NZ_WTKX01000055.1:0-5464 GCF_011378755.1 Pseudoalteromonas sp. Z1A2
CCGAACTCAGTAGTGAAACGAAACAGCGCCGATGATAGTGTAGCATTTGCTATGTGAAAGTAGGACATTACCAGGCTTCAAATTGTAGAAAGCCCGAATCTAACGATTCGGGCTTTTTTACGTCTGCAGAAAAGTAAAATACGCACAATTAATAGACACTCACATCAACACCTAGCACGTAGGTCGGGCGTAGCGACTCCCGACGTTAAAATCACAACAAAACCCCTCAATAACTCAGTCGGCCAATAGTGTAGCATTTGCTATGTGACTTTCTACCGCTGTGGGTACTACGACACCACCAAGCTTCAAATTGTAGAGAGCCCGACTAGAAATAGTCGGGCTTTTTTACGTCTGTAGAAAAGTGAACTACGCGCAGTTAACACACACCCACAGCAACACCTATCACGTAGGTCGGGCGAGCACAGCGACTCCCGACACAAAGATAGTGTAGCATTTGCTATGTGACTTTCTACCGCTGTGGGCACTACGACACCCTACCGCGTAGCGCACCGACTTCAAATTGTAGAGAGCCCGACTAGAAATAGTCGGGCTTTTTTACGTCTGCAGAAAAGTGAAATACGCGCAATTAACATACACTCATACCAACACCATCGAGTAGGGCGGAAAAATAGATCACTTAATTAAGCGAATTGGTATAAAAACAAAATTGTGAACTACCGAATTTACTTTTTCGGTTTGTGTAAGCAGTTGTTTAGGTGAAGTATCAAACAGAATTTATAAATTAGTTTGATTAGTTCATTATAACTCGTTAACTAACCACAGACTTAGCTTGTTTATGAGGGCAATGAATACTAATATGATTTCATGATCTTATAACTAAATCTATTGGCTTAGTTGTTTTAAAATTACTACCAATAATGATTGTGAGCTGTAACTTAAATGCCTTATGAAACATTTGTAGATGACTCTGCATCGCTAGTTGAATTTACCCGAGTTTACTTAGCTATTTTTTATACTTTTGTTGCCGGATTTTATACATTTAGAATTATTTATAAAAATCGAAATACACCATCAGGCGTTATTTATCCCGGTGATAAATTTTGTACTAGTTGGTGGAACCATATGGTTTTTAAATTTTTCAGGGCTGCTATTTGGTTTGTATGTGTAATTAGAGTATTTGTACCTGAGTTAGATAGCTATCTTGGGCTATTCCCAATACTCAATGGCTGGCCAGGCGTATTATTTGGCGATGTATTATTGACCGCAGGCTTTATTTTAACGATGTTTGTACATTTTCATATGGCAGCACTTTGGCGTTCAGGAATTGATCCTAAGGGACCACATGAGCTTAAAACATCAGGATTATATGAATACTCTAGGAATCCGATGTATTTAGGCGTTGTAGCTGCACAGGTGGGGTTCTTTTTAGCCTTACCTAGTATATTTAGTTTGACCTGTTTAGTTATTGGTTTTACAGCTATATATAGACAAACATTAGTTGAGGAGGCTCATTTAGCCCATCGTTTTTCTGCACAATATAAAGAGTATAAACAACTAGTCCCTCGCTGGTTATAGCTTGGGATTGAGCTTTAAATACGTGGATTTTTAAGGCAAAAGTAAAGAAGTGTTCTGTGTTGGCTTGCTAAAATCTAGCACGATAGACATAAATAAGATCACTTCTTTTTGTTTTATACCAATTCGCTTAATTAAGTGATCTATTTTGAGGATGTAAAGCGTGTTGATAGCTAGGCAAAAAAATTGCTATTTAGTTGTTCTAAATGAGAATTTTTTAACACAGGTAGCGACCCGTTTAGCCCCGCAAAATGATTAAGTATTATTGCGGATTGGTATTATATACTTTTCCATAAACTCTTGTTTAGTAATTGCCTTTGAAAAAATGTAGCCTTGAATATAATCACAAGCAAGCTGCTTTAATAGGTCATACTGTTTTTGTGTCTCAACTCCTTCAGCAACCACCATTACGTCTAGATTGTGAGCCATAGTGATAATAGCTTTCACGAGAGCAATACTATTATCGTTTGATTCTATATCGTTGATAAATGAGCGATCTATTTTTAAAATATCTATATCTAAGCGCTGTAAATACGCCAAAGAAGAATAACCAACACCAAAGTCGTCAATCGCAATATCTATATTAATAGTGCTTAAGCGTTTTAATTGTCGTTGTATTGACGAGTCGGGATCCATTAAAGTATTTTCAGTGACTTCAATTAAAATGGTGTTTGCGGGTAGTTGGTACTTTTTACTTGCAACAATCCATTCATCCACCCAGCAACCAGCGCGGTCAATTTCAAGAGGTGATGTATTTACACTGACTTGAATTGTCTTTTCACTTAAAACATTGAATTGGACGGTATCTTGAATTGCTTGAGATTTTACCCATTGGCCGATATCGTTTATTAATCCGTTTTTTTCAGCGACAGGTATAAACTCATTTGGCCCTATTAGGCCTCGTTCAGGGTGATTCCAACGAATTAGGGCTTCAGCTTTTGGTACTGATTTCCCGTCAATTGAAAATATAGGTTGGTAAAATAATTCAAATTGATTATGAGTGATTGCTATTCGTATTTCTTCTATTAGGCGACGTTTTTCTATGGCTTTTTCTTCAATAGCATAGGAGAAAAACTCGTAGCGATTCCGACCTTTATTTTTAGACAAGTACATCGCTTGATCAGCACGTTTAACGAGCTCTTCTACTGTTAAGCCATCAGCAGGAAAAAACGTTAAACCTATGCTTGCTGTAACATACACTGTTTCTTTTTTTATTTTAATACTCTGCATTAAGCTATTTTTTATAGCTTCGGCAATTTTTGATGCTTCATCCGGGCTATTTACACCCTCTAAAATCAATGTAAATTCGTCACCACCCAAACGTGCGACTGTATCTTTAGTCGTTATACAACTTTGTAGTCTTGTTGCTACTTGGTGTAAGAGTAAATCACCGTAGTCGTGACCTAGGCTGTCATTTACTTCTTTAAAGCCATCCAAATCTATGAATATAAGGGCGAACTTCATTCCCTTAATACTTACTAAGCTTTGTAGTTTTTCGTAAAAATAACGCCTGTTCGGTAAGTCGGTTAATCCATCTTGGTAGGCATATTGTTGCAACTGAATATTCGCATTTTCAAGTTCATTAGTACGCAGTCTAACTTGGTTTTCTAATGAATTTTCTCTTTGCTCAATGTTGTATAACATTGCATTAAAACAAGAGGTTAATTGTCCTACTTCATCTTGTGATAGCTGTTTAGCGCGTAAGCTATAATCATGTGATGTGGTTATTTTATTTGCTGTTTGAGCTAAATATAAAATAGGGTTTAAAAAGCGACGCCTTAATAAAAGAGATAAAATTAGGCTGATAGCAAAGGTGAATACCATCAAAATCATTATAAACTTAAAGTAAAAAGTAATTCTGTCTTGAATGTAGCTGTTGTTAGCGCGTATTTTTAATATACCGTAATCATGCATATCGAGCTGAAGGGGTGTACTTACTTCAATACTTTGCTCCATATCTTCATCTTTGGATTGCGCAATAACAAGTTGCTCACCAGTCACACTTGTTACCATTATACTAATAACATCTGAGCGTATAAGTATTGGGTTTATAAGCTCTTGCACTGCATCAATATCATCAAACATAAGTGCTGTAGTTATATTCGGTGAAAGCATTTTTGACAGAGAGCCCAAGCTTTCTATTTGTTCCTCTTTAGCGCTAGTGATTTCATAAGCACTAAATACAATGGTTACTGTCGCGGTTGATACAAGTGCAACACTCATTAAGATAAATAGTAATTTTTTGCTCATCGTATTTAATGCAAATAGTTTTTTCATTGCACTACCTATCTACAACGCGGGCAAGGCGTAGCACTTTTGAGCTCATAGTAATCCCTGCATCTTTAAGCTGTTTCGGAGCAATTTCAAAGCGAATTTTACCACTGGAAAGAAAAAACCTGATATGACCGCCATTTTCAATAAATGTGTCTGTTTCACCAATGAGCATAACGTTTTTCAGCTCTAAAGGTGTTATGTTTTGCCATTCGATAAATGTATCAGAGGTAATAAATAGCATGTTACACGCCGAGGTTGTTACTTCATCCAGAGTGATTAATTTATTGTATAGAGGTAAGTTTTTTATAGTGCGACTTTTTAAAGCGTTGTTAGCCGCATCAATAAAGTATTTATCAGGGCTACAAATAATAAATTCATTAAGAGATTCTAAATGATAATCCCAGTGTCCAAAACGTGCAAAGTTATATAAGAAGCCTGCTTTTAGCATGTATTCTTTTTCAACAGCGCCAACGCTGGCACTAAGAAGTGTCAACGTTATTAAGCTACTGTGAATTAAACTTCTTAATTTAATCATCTAATTAACTTAGAAATTTGCTGAAATTGTAAATGTAATACATTCATCAATATAGTTTGGTAATGTATAGGTTTCGCGCGTATTATTGTACTCAATATGTGAACCTGCAAAGAGGTTTTTACCCGAAATTGCAGTAGACCACACAGGTGTTGCTTGCCAATTCCAACTAACATCTAACGTTGTGTAATTATCAGTGTTATATGCATTTGAGTTAATTGCGCGCAATGTCGCAAACACATTATGGTTGTTTAAAAAAGAATAATCGGCTTTTGCAAATAACTGCTTGTTTTTAGAGTCATAGCCGATTGCTGGCTCTACTCGAGGAGGTAAATCGTAGTTATAATCGGTGTAACTATAACCAAACTCAGTATTGAGGTTATCAACAGGTTGCCACGATACAACTAGGTCGAACCCTTTAGTGCTCGTGTCTGCTACAGATGTAAAGTCTAAATCTATGCGAGTCATTGTTAGTGCTTGAAATACTTCTGGGATTCTCCCTGCTAGAAATAATTCAAGTATAGGTGTGAATTGTTCAGCATGCGTATTCATATCAATAACCGCTACGTTATTAGCATCGGTATAATAAGTAGAAAGATCCAATGACCAATCGTTAGCAGTAAAACGGTAGCCTAATTCATAAGATAGATAGTTTTCAGATTTAACTTTGTCGTTACCATTTAGGTAGGTTGCAATTCGGTAGTCGTCTATTTGTCCAAAGCCAGAGCTTAAACCGGTAAGATCTTTAATTTCAGTACCATTAACTTTAAAGTTGTCGTTAAATTCAATCAATGTTGGTGTACGTACACTTCTCGATATAGCACCCCAAGTAAGATGGTTATCTACTGGTTTGTATATAAGCCTTGCTGACGGTTGATTTTCCCAGCCAGTTAAATCGTTATGATCAAGCTTAGTACCAATAATAAAATCGAGTGTATCAGGCGTCACATTGTATTGAGCTTGAACAAGTGCACCAAACTGTTTGAGGTTATCAAAGTTTTTATCGCTATCTAAAAATACACTTTCTGCGAAAGAGATGTGAGCGTCTAGCGAACTACACCTATGTTTTAAAATTCCAGGGTAACAAGCTGTCGATATCGGGCTCAGGCTGGCACAGTTCATCAA
>NZ_WTKX01000056.1:0-3212 GCF_011378755.1 Pseudoalteromonas sp. Z1A2
TGGGGTTCTAGGGATTTTCCCCTCTAAAGTAACATAAATCGCCACAACCCTCGCAGTTAATGGCTTGTGGAGCTGGGTTACCTTTCATTTTAGACTTCATTTTCAACAATAGGCCTAGTTATTTCCTGTAAATCAGGTAGTTTGCGGTTACTAGCGAACTGATAAGTGCCGCTCAGATTAATGTTCTGCCATGCAACGGGTGATACTTGTCGAGTTATTGCTGCTTTTTCCTCGTCACCAACTTCTTCAAAGTGCAGTAATAGATGACTTAGGATCATCGAGTTAAAGTAGATAATAGCATTTGCCGTCAAACGGGCACACTCGTTCCAGACGACTATTTCTGATTCGTTTTTTCCACGGAACTGGTCACGATTGACCGATGCAATAGCTCGCCTGAGGAAATGCCAGGCTTCGCCTCGGTTCAGTGCTCGTTGAACATATTGGCGCAGACTTGCATCATCAATATAATCAAGTAAATATTGGGCTTTGATGAGTCTATTATATTCCGTTAATGCTTGTAATATAGGGTGTCTAGATGGATAACCAGATAATTTGCGTACTAGCAATGCCTGTGTTGTGCGTTTTTCTTGAAGGGATAACACAATACGCTGAATATCCTGCCAGCCTTCTTCAATCACATTCATTTTTATCGGCTTTTTCAGCGCCAGATGCGTGTTTCCGTCGTCGCTTTCAGTTACGTTAAATAGGTCATTGATCACACTGGTGAACTGAGCATACCTAGGCGCAAAACTATAACCGCATAAATCCAATAAGGCATAATTAACATGATTAACACCATGGGTGTCGGTTGAGAGGACATCTGGCTTAAGATCACTAGTATTAGATTGTAGTAAGTCGTAAATATAATGGGACTCATGCTCATTAGATCCTATGATACGGGCATTTAACGCACTATGATTGGCAACTAACGTCATGGCCGTAATACCTTTGTTGGTGCCGAAGTATTTCGAGGAGTAGCGAGTTTTAAAAGTCTCAAGGTGAGTTTCAAATTTTTGCCCATCGGTACTGGCGTGCAGGACGTCTTCTTGGATGTGATAGTGGCGGAAAATAGGGAGTGCCGCTACTGCGTTATTGATGATATCACTAGCCTCTTGCAAGGTTTCAGGCCTAATATAATTAGCTTGTATAGTGCTTAGATGCTCATAACTGCGATCAGATATTTGTGCCATCCCATATACGCCGCGATGTGTCGCATTCGCAATTAGAATAGCCAATAAATCATCCTGATTGGCGCCTACTTGTTTTTGTATTGGCAGCACGTGTGCGAAGCATTGCATAAAGTTGGTTTCTTGTTCAACATAACGCAACACATCAGCAATACTGACGGGGATCATTTGTTTAAAGAAAGGGTTGTTGACAAGTGATTGGGAGCCTTTAACTGGCAGTCGCCATCGTGTGCCACTTCGGCTCTTCATGATCACATTGCGGTTATCACCATTATCAATGTGACGAGCAACATCTTCTAGGGATGTTGTTAAGCGTATTTGTTTTACTTGCAGTAGCTTCTGAATCGGCTGCTTTAGCTTTTCCAATGTTGATGATGCCAATAGATCAGGCTGTATTGACGATGCAATTAAGTCGTCTTCTAGCGCACGATATTTAGTGACGTTTGATAAGTAAATTCGACCATTAAGCCGAGAAGCCAGTTGACGGTAAAGCAACCATTCGTATCGCTGTGGATGAACAACATCCTTGTTAATTAACCATGGACGATGTTTTTGTTGGATAAGTGTACTATCCATTGTTTGCAATGTATTACCTGCTAATAGTTCTGTTTTTGTGGTTTTGAGCTGGGTCACTAATGCTTCTGAGCCTTTACCTGCTTGGCATTCAAGACATAGAAACACGGGCCTTAATAACTGCTCAATTAACCCGTTTTGATCATCATAATATTGCCATTGATATTCTTCTACCGTGCGTTTTTGCTTTTTTAAGTACAGGCATAGCGTTTCTATATCTTGGTTATTCATTACACTTAATGCTTGTTGCCTAACCGTTGCAAATGGTTGATTATCGTCGATACTGTCATCAACAAACAGATGCAGTAATTCTGCGGCTTTGGTGACATTGTCTGCAGCTGACCTCCATGAGTCAAACACTGCCTGTTGGGCAAACGCATGCGCAGCTTCTTGTTGTTTACGGATATGATGAATAAACCCATCAGCCAATCGCTCTAGGCTTTGCCGTATGCGTTGAGTCAGAAAACACAGCAACCATAGGTGTTGCTGTGGACGCTTAAAGCGTTTTAGTTTACTGCCATAATAATCCACCATTTCACCGAAGTGTTGTTGGTTTTTAGACGATAAGGCTAAGCCCTTAACAGCATTATCAATCTGTCTTGTATAAGGCTGTAACTGATGATACACCGTCAGTTCTTTTTTTAGCTCTGTCACCATAACGCTTTTTGCACCGGCTCGAAGCTGGCTTAAGGAGAGCCCATCTTTGTCATCGATAATAGTATTTAGAAATCCGTGTAGTTCAGATGAAACATGAATACGAAGCTTATTATTTAACGCCTTCTTGACCTGTTGGATAACACGACTGATAAGCTTTTGTAAGACAGTATATTTAGGGATGGCAATTCTATGCGTTGCTAGATATTCAGCGGCTGCATCGAATAGATAACGAGGCTCAAGCCAAGCTTTGCCGACCATAACAAGATGTTCGTACAGCGGCGCAAAGTGCAGACTTTCGTCCCATTTCTGATAGTTTAATAACCTCAGTATTCTTTGATATATACGGTCACGCTGCATCTTATTAATGCTGAAAGGCCTGATCCCTTTGCCTCCTTGAACTTGCGTTGAAATAAACTGCATATCGTCAAAGATGAGGTTAAAGCTAGGTGAAAGAATCACAGGCTTAGACTTAAAATACCCTAATAACGCAATGAAATAGCATCGGTGGTTCCTTAGGCGAATACTTTTCAACTCTGTTAACTCGATCTCGTTTGGCGTAAAATACAATCGTTGTTGTTCAAGTGATAATAGCGGCGGAGAATATAGATCAAGCTGCTCAGCTTTGGTAAGAATTGATAGTTCGTTTTTTATAGCCATAGGAATTAAATTAAGTTTAAGGGGTTGTTAACCTCATAATTTGCCATACTTTGGAGAAGTAACCCACCTTTGTATGCCTTTAAATATGGTGAGTATGGCGATTTATGTTACTTTAGAGGGGAAAATCCCTAGAACCCC
>NZ_WTKX01000057.1:0-2881 GCF_011378755.1 Pseudoalteromonas sp. Z1A2
AAGGTGTTAAGGACGAAAAGGAATACGGTGGCCAAGACAAAATTCAGATACTGGGTGAAGTAGTTCTCCAGAACGGCGAAAGCAGAAACGATCTTATAACTTTAACAACTCATGACAAACAATTGTTCGAAGGGCTTAAGGGTAAATCTATTCGGGTACCGGTATCGGTTTTTGCAAATGGTAAATCTATTACTTACTTCATTCCAAAAGGCTCTAAGCCTACGGCTGCACACTAAAAACATAGACCCCCAAAAGAGAGAGAGACAGGCAAAAGCTTGCCTTTGCCGTCCTCACTCTTGGGGGTTTTTTGCAAGCTCTGCTTGCCTTACTTGATACATAGAAATAAAGTGTGGATATTAAGGATAAAATAACAAATGACAGACATAAAAAAACCCTCACTAGATTCAGCTTTGGCGGGCGACTCTAGCAAGGGCTTCAACGAAATATGTAATTTCTCTGGTAGAGTGCAACGCTACAGCGAAGCAAAGTCCAGACAATTACAGATATTAAACCATGTTCGTGGTTTAAGCCAAGGGGAAAAAGCAAATTTTCAACTTCATTCCCTTTTGAATTTCGAGAAGCTACAAAGCCAACTGTGTAGTTGTGGTAATTATCTGGTTTTTCACCAGTACCACACTGTGGGACAAGTGCGTCTTGCAAAAGCTAGTTTCTGTAAGAATCACTTAATGTGCCAACTGTGCGCCATCAGGCGTGGCGCTAAGCAAGTTCAGGGGTATTTAGGTAAGTATGAGCAGGTTGTAGCTAAAAACACCGCCTTACGCCCTTACATGCTCACTTTAACGGTTAAAAATGGTGAGTCATTACCAGAACGTTTTGATCATCTTCAAAACTCTGTGAGAAAACTCTTACAGCGTAGACGTGATTTCGTAAGCAAAGGCCTTGGCAAAACTCAACTTGGTAAGTCTGACGGTGGTGTATTTAGTTATGAATTAACTAAAAGTAAATCTGGCTGGCATCCACATTGTCACATGGTTGTTATGCTTGACCCTGAAAATCCGATTGATTTCCCTTTCAATATTCGTCCCGTTCTTCATAAACCTGATGTCTGGTCTAAACTTTCTCCCCAGGTTAAGAAAAACGAAATAGCTCTATGGAAAAAATATACTGATGCTGTCCAAGAAACAGAGCTTTGCAAAGAGTGGCAAAAGATTACAGGCGATAGCAAAATCGTAGATGTAAGGCCTATCGAGGGCGACCCCGCTCAAGGTTTTGTAGAAGTATTTAAATATGCACTTAAGTTTTCAGATTTAAAGCCTAAAGAAAATATAGAAGCTTATTCTTACCTTAAGGGAAAAAGGTTAACTGGTAGCTTTGGATGTTTTTGGGGTGTAAAAATCCCTGAAAAAATGACCGATGATCTTTTAGAGGATCTCCCTTACATAGAACTTTTCTATAAATACACTAAGGCGGGTTACTCTCTCCAGTCGGCCACTCCTAAGTCTGAAAAAAGTTACAGTAATCAAGATAAGGAAATTTTAAGTCGCATTGGCTCAGGTTCTTCACCTTTGCCTAAGATTAATAGTGTTTTTAATAATCATGGTTTTTTAAATTCTATAATTCAAACTGTAGCCGATATTCATAACGACCCTAATTTTAAGGGTTCAAGGGAGGGGCCCGTTTCACGGGAAGGTGACTTTGAACTTTTAAAATTAAAGGAGAGTTGAAAAGTTAGTCAATAAGTGATCTGATAGGCATGTCAGGTAGAGCGGTAACTCTTACCTGACACTAACACAAACAACTGAATTGGAGTTATTCATGTCTAAGCAAGATACTAACAATGTTGATCTAATTACTACAGCCGAAAATATAGAAAATCTATTAACTGCCCTTATTGGCCTATCCGCATTCCATAAAACAGACGACTCAATTAACGAATTAATATCCCTATTAGTTTCAGAGTCTGAAAACTTAAGTTCAATAATTTCACTTTCTAAAGCTATTCCCCAACAGGTAATTGATATGGGTTTATTAAACGGCTTGCCGTTTAATGTAAGGCCTAACTTCAAGGTTAATTTGGAAATCACAAGCCAATAGGCCGAAGCCCGCGAAGCGGTAGAATATTAAATTTGGAAAACAGAACCCCGAGCGCAGCGCGCTCCCCTGATAAACCTAGCTGAATTACCGTTCAACTCATCCGTTCAGGTTTTCCGTGTGCAATATTCCAATCGCCAATCCCAATAAGCACTCTAGGTTAGAACGATAGTGCAACCTAGAGTGCAAAACCTATTACTTATGATACAAAACTTTACTTTTATTAAAATCTGAATTAGATTCTCATGTGACGTAACTAGAATCTAATTTAATAGGACTGTATTATGAAATCACTAAACCAACTAGCGTCAAAGATTATTGATGATTTATATGTTGAGGAAGCTATGAAAAATAACCCACCTGAAGAAACCCCTTATCACAAACGTAAAATGTCGTTAACAGCGCCAATTACGACAGTTTTTATGTTTGATGCTATCGCTGCTCGTTTTGGTAAAACTCGAATTGAATTATTAGAGCCTGCTTTAGAGTTATATGCTGAACAGCTTTTCCTTTCTCTTTCTGATGCAGACAGAAATTCTTTATCTGTAGAAGTCGATTCTTTGATTACCGAGAATTTACCAGAAGGCATTCAAATGCAAGTTGTCAATTCTGCTGGTTCTTTCGAGAACGAATGTGCTGAATGGCGTGGTCTAAACGCATCTTTCAAAAGTTTTAATAAGGAATAATTATGAGCATGTTGACTCTATCAGGCCAATTAATAAATATTTTTGAAAGTCCAAAAGGTGTTAAGGACGAAAAGGAATACGGTGGCCAAGACAAAATTCAGATACTGGGTGAAGTAGTTCTCCAGAACGGCGAAAGCAGAAAC
>NZ_WTKX01000058.1:0-2635 GCF_011378755.1 Pseudoalteromonas sp. Z1A2
TGCATATTCTCATGCATCGCGATCACCTAATACTATCTAAGCTGATCACCTAATACCATCCATCAAGATCACTCAATACCATCGATGCCGATCACTTTTCGGTCAAAATGGTATTGAGTGATCGGCTTGAATGGTATCGTTCAATTTGTACACGTTTTTGTCTAGCCAGTAGGTGTTTTTAACCGTTATTCTTTTCATTTTTGATGATGAGAATGACCATGCCAACGGCACCTATTTCAATGCGTAAACTTAAAGAGATTTTAAGACTAAAATACAGCTGTAAACTCAGTCATCGTCAGATAGCAACAAGCTTATCTGTTTCACCCTCAATCGTGTCTAAATATGCCTGTAAATCAGCAGAGTTAGATATTACTTACTGGCCGCTTGATGAGAAGTGGGATGATCACGCTCTGCAACAAGCGTTCTTCAAAACAAAGCCTCGATTAAAGGGCTTTACCATTCCTGACTGGTCGTTAGTTCAGCAAGAGCTTCGGCCTAAAACCATGACGTTGTTTCTGCTTTGGGAAGAATACAAAGAGCGGCACGCGGAAGGTTTTTACAGTTACACTCACTTCTGCCGTCAGTATAAGGCATGGCTTAAATGCCAAAAACCCTCCATGCGACAAAATCATAAAGCAGGTGAAAAACTGTTTGTGGATTACTGTGGCCCAACCATGAGTATTGTTGATACAAGTACAGGCGAGTGTCGTACTGCACAAGTGTTCGTTGCGGTCATGGGTGCATCAAATTATACCTATGCCGAAGCGACTTACAGCCAGAAACTCGAAGATTGGGTGATGAGTCACGCCCGTTGTTTTGAGTTTCTTGGCGGTGTTCCTGAGCTAATAATTCCTGACAACCTTAAAAGTGCCGTCACCAAACCGTGTCGATATGAGCCTGACTTAAATCCAACCTACCAACAACTAGCGACACATTACGATACGGTCATTGTGCCCGCTAGACCCTATAAACCAAAGGATAAGGCTAAGGCTGAAGTGGGTGTGCAAATTGTTGAACGTTGGATAATGGCGCGCCTTCGCAATGAAACCTTCTTTAGCTTGCGTCAATTGAACCTGAAAATACAAGCATTACTGGTCGATTTAAATCAACGTAAAATGAAAAAGCATCCTGGCTCACGGCTCAGTCAGTTTGATGCTATCGACAGACCTGCACTCAAACCACTGCCTACACAGCCTTACAGCTATACCTTAGTAAAACAGGTGAGCGTGCATATTGATTATCATGTGGAAATTGAAAAGCACTACTACTCAGTGCCACATACCTTAATTAAACAAAAGCTTGAAGCCCATGCCTCCGGGAAGTTGGTGACACTCTACCATCAAGGCATACGAGTCGCTGTTCACCCCAGATCATACCGAGAAGGTGCGCACACCACGCTTGATCTGCATATGCCTATCGCTCATCAAAAGCAGCAACAATGGACACCACAGCGGTTCGAACGCTGGGCGAGTAAATTTGGCACATCAACTGAGCAGTTTGTTATGCAATTGATGCAAGCTAAAAAACATCCAGAGCAAAGCTACCGTGCTTGTATGGGGTTATTAAGCCTAGGTAAAAAGTTTAGTGATCAACGTCTTGAAGCCGCCTGTCATCGCGCATTAACCACAGGTGTTACTCGCGTTAAACAAGTAAAGACTATCTTAGAAAAAGGCTTGGATAAACAACCCTTGCCACAAGCTCAAGGTGATTTACTACAAGATATTGATCATAAAAATATCCGTGGCAACCACTATTACCATTAATAAAAATTAACAAACCTTAGGAAGACTTATGCAAAATATCAATCAACAAGTTAATAATCAGTTAAGTAATTTAAAGCTAAGCGGCATACGTGATGCGCTATTGCAGCAATACGAGCAACCCAATTTATACGTTGAACAAAGCTTCGAAGAGCGGCTAAGTTTATTGCTTGAACATGAAATAACGCAGCGTGATCAGCGTAAAATAGATCGCCTAACGCGACAAGCAAAGTTCAGAGTTGGCGGCACACTTGCCCAACTCAACTATGGCGCAGCACGACAACTCGATAAAGCTCAGATCCGTTCATTAGCACAAGGTGAATGGCTTCGTCTTCACCAAAACATCTTGATCACAGGAGCAACAGGTTGTGGCAAAACTTACCTCGCTTGCGCGCTTGGTCAAAACCACTGCCAACAAGGGAGTAGCGTTTATTATTTTAGGCTCAAAGAGCTATTAGAAAAGATGTTTCTAGCGCAAGCCGATGGTAGTTATCGAAAACTGATCAACAAGCTTAGCTCTGCCAATTTACTGATCTTAGATGATTGGGGATTAGAGCCATTAACGGCTCAACAACGGAGTGATTTACTGGAATTAATTGATGCAAGATATGATACAAAATCGACCTTAATAGCGAGTCAATTACCGATAGAAAATTGGTATGAAATGATCGGAGAATCGACACACGCGGATGCGATTCTAGATAGGCTTGTGCACGGGGCGATAAAGTTGGAATTAAAAGGCGAGTCGATGCGAAAAAAACTAAATTTCTTGACTGATGCCGATCACTCAAGTTAGATTTTACTGAGGTCTACTGACAGACAAAAAAGTGATCGGCTTGAATGGTATTGAGCGATCGGCATCATGGTATTACGCA
>NZ_WTKX01000059.1:0-2622 GCF_011378755.1 Pseudoalteromonas sp. Z1A2
CCCACACAGATGATTGCTTTATATTGTTAAAGAACGTTTTGAGTCGCTTTAGCGTCTCAAGGGATGCGAATAATACACCCTTTATTTTTCGAGTCAACACTTTGTTTTAAACTTTCTTTCGACAATTTAAAACCGAAGTTTTATTTAACTCTCTGAGTAGTTCGTGCCTTGCTATGCTTCAGCGTTTCCCGTCTCAGTGGGGTCGCATTATAGGGAGAACAGATTTTTACGCAAGTACTTTTTTAAAGAAAAAGTAAAAAAAGATGCTGTTCGGTCAGTATCTGAACTAAACCCCCTAAAACTGATAGTTTTGTAACCAAACGGTGCCTGTTATGGTACAAAAAAGACCTTGCTGATACACTCAAAGCTAATAACTATTATCTAAAAGGTACTAAATATGGCAATCCGTTCTTATAAAGGTGTAACTCCTTCGTTTAATTCGTCTGTTTATATTGATGAGTCATCAGTTTTGGTTGGTGATATTACTTTAGGTGATAATAGTAGTGTTTGGCCTTTAGTAGCAGCCCGAGGCGATGTTAACTATATACGTATTGGTAAACGCTCCAATATACAAGATGGCAGTGTATTGCATTTATCTCGTGCAACTAAAAGCAATCCAGATGGTTATCCACTTATTATAGGTGACGATGTAACTGTAGGTCATAAGGTAATGCTGCACGGATGTATATTAGGAAACCGTATACTTGTAGGTATGGGCGCTATTATTATGGATAACGTGGTTGTTGAAGATGATGTAATTATAGGTGGCGGCTCTTTGGTACCACCAAACAAACGCTTAGAGTCTGGTTACTTATATGTAGGGAGTCCGGCTAAGCAAGCCCGCCCTCTAACGGAGCAAGAACTTGCCTTTTTAAAAATATCTGCCGATAACTATGTATCACTTAAAGATGAGTACTTAGCTGAAATAGCTAATTTAAGTTAATAAACTTACTTCAATTTGGCCTGCCGAGTTATAGCTCTCTTCTTCGATAAGCTCCTCGGCACGTTCTTCGTAATCAAAACGATACTTTTCAAAATACTCTGTTGCGTGACTTTCGTCTGTTAGTTTAAGTGTATTTACTTCTATTACACACTCCACCAGCATGCCACTAACTTGTGCAAAAAATACTAGCTGATGATCGGGCTCTCTAAACTCTAGCCTATCTATAAATTGTATTGCCTGATTCATTTAAGCGTTCCTTGTTTGAGCGCATCAACGACGGGAAGTATTTTTGGCATTTTATTACGCCATACATAATATGCTTGAGCAGCTTGACCAACTAACATGCCACTGCCATCTAAAAGCTTAGCGTTAATATTATGCTGTGCAACCCAATTCATAAAAATGGTATTTTGCAGTGAATAAAACATGTCATAAGCGACTTCACAGTTAGTTATGTGTTTTTTATCAAGTGCTGGAAGTTCGTTATTCATACTGCTAGAGGTAGAGTTTATAATTAGTGAGTAATCGCTTACTGGTAAATCATCAAAACCAAAGCCAGATACTGGTCCATATTGGGTAAACAGCTCTGCGAGTTCTTTGGCTTTTTGTGCTGTGCGATTAACTATTATTATTTCCTGAGGGTTATGCTCTAACAAAGGTAAAATAACCCCTCGAGCAGCACCGCCCGCACCTATGATTAAAATGCGTTTATTAGTTATGGCTACTTCATTAGCGAGTAAATCATTTACAAAGCCCACACCATCGGTGTTATCACCGAGTAATGAGCCATTATCTCGTTTTTTTAGTGTATTAACAGCCCCTACTATTTTGGCTAATGGGGTAAGCTCATCAGCCATTGCATAAGCTTGCTCTTTAAATGGCATTGTAACATTAGCACCCACACCGCCTTGCTCAAAAAAAGACAATACTGTTTTTTCAAAGTTATCGATAGGTGCTAATATTGCGCGATAGTCGATTTGCTCACCCAGTGATACAGCAAATTGTTTATGTATCGCGGGGGATTTTGAATGTTTAATTGGATTTCCAAAAACCGCATATTTGTCCATTTTAAAGCAACCTCTTTGCAGCTATAAACTGCCTATTAACAATGATAAGTAATATGATTAAACGACTTTTTTCTAAATCTAAGCCGGCTCCCGAGCAACAGGCTCCTACTCCTGAAAAAACACCGTATGAAATAATAGGTGGAGAGAAAGGGGCGCGAGCTATCTCCAATCGATTCTACGACATAATGGAGTCAGATGAATACGCTAAACCGTTATATGATATGCATCCTCTGCCATTAGATCGAATTCGCCAAGTATTTTTTGAATTTTTATCTGGTTGGTTAGGCGGGCCAAACCTATTTACTGAAAAACATGGCCAGCCAATGCTACGTAAAAGACATATGCCTTTTACTGTAGATAAAGCATTGCGCGATCAGTGGATGTACTGCATGAATAAAACGCTGGATATAGAAATAGACAATCCGTTGTTACGTGAAGGCTTAAAGCAATCATTCTCTCAACTAGCAACGCACATGATCAATCAGCATTAAATTTATATTTAGCCATAATGCAAAAAGGCGCTAATTAGCTGTCTCTTATACACAAATCCCTGCTAAGAAATTAGCGGGGATTTTTTTGAACTAAATCTCAATGTCATGATCAGATCTTCAA